>NZ_LEKR01000021.1:0-67002 GCF_001580555.1 Stenotrophomonas sp. DDT-1 | reverse complement strand
GGTAACGCATGGCGCCGAGCGGGTGCACGTTGCAGCCCTTCACCGGCTGGCTTTCGGCGGTCACTGCGCCGAGCACGCTGCCATCGCGCAGCAACTGCAGGGTGTGGTCCTGGTCGTCCATGCGCAGGTCGAACAGGTAGCCATGGCGCTGGTACAGGTCGGCGACGGCGGGCACGAACCAGGTATCAAGCGAGTCGTCGTTGACCGCCAGGGGGATGGGCGTACGCGCAGCGTCGTTGCCACGCTCGGGTAGCAGCTCGGCCAGCGCCTCGGCTTCCAGCGCCTGCATCGGGCGTACCCGGCGCAGCAGCGCTTCCCCCGCAGCAGTCGGTCGGCAGGGTGCCTGGCGCACCACCAGGACCTGCCCGAGCCTGTCTTCCAGCGCCTTGATCCGTTGCGACAGTGCTGATGGGCTGATCGACAGGCGGCGTGCCGCGGCCTCGAAGCTGCCTTCTTCCAGCACCGCAGCGAACGCGGCCAATTGTGGATGTACCAGATCCATGCCGGTGCCCCTTCAGTTTTCCTGCACAGGATAAAGAAAAATCAGATTGTCTAAACAGGGGCGGTGGCCGCACCCTGCGCGTCCCCTCGCTGCCTGGCCTGTCCTGATGTGGATCGCCGCTACCGCCGCCGGCCTGTTCGCAGGTGCCGGCCTGATCATCGCCATCGGCGCACAGAATGCCTTCGTGCTGCGCCAGGGCCTGCAGCAGCGGCATGTGGGCAGGGTGGTGCTGGCCTGCGCCGGCGCGGACACCGCGTTGATCCTGGCCGGCGTCGGTGGCATGGGCGCGCTGGTGCTGCAGTGGCCGCTGCTGCTGCAGGGGCTGCGCTTCGGTGGCGCGGCGTTCCTGCTCTGGTATGGCCTGCAGGCGGGACTGCGCGCGTGGCGCGGTGGTAGCGTATTGGCCGCCGCCGAGGCGCAGGCCGGCAGTGCGCGCCAGGTGCTGCTGACCTGCCTGGCGTTCACCCTGCTCAACCCGCACGTATATCTGGATACGGTGGTGCTGCTGGGCAGCCTGTCCACGCGCTACCCGGGCAATCTGCGCTGGGCCTTCGCCGCCGGGGCCTGCGTGGCCAGCGTGGCCTGGTTCTGCTCGCTCGGCTATGGGGCGCGCCTGTTGCAGCCGGTGTTCCGCAGGCCAGGTGCCTGGCGGGTGCTGGATGCCGCCGTGGCGGTCTTCATGTTCTGCCTGGCGACACTGTTGCTGTTGCGTCCGCTCTAGGCCGCGTCCACCACGCACAGTGGCGCTTCGCCGGGGCGCAGGGTCAGTACGCGCACACCGTTGCGGGTGACCGCCACCGTGTGCTCGAACTGCGCCGACAGCTTGCCGTCGCGGGTGTACACCGGCCATTCGTCCGGCTGCTGGCGGATGGCCGGCTTGCCCTGGTTGAGCATCGGCTCGATGGTGAACACCATGCCTTCTTCCAGCACCCTGCCGGTGTTGGGATGGCCGTAGTGCAGGATCTGCGGCTCCTCGTGCATTTCCTGGCCGATGCCATGGCCGCAGTATTCCTTCACCACGCTGTAGCCGTGGCTGCGCGCGTGGCGGGCGATGGCGTGGCCGATGTCGCCCAGGCGCGCGCCGGGGCGCACCGCAGCGATGCCTTTCCACATCGCCTGGTAGGCGGTCTGCACCAGCCTGCGCGCGGCGTAGTCGACCTCACCGACCAGGTAGGTGGTGCTGGAGTCGGCGATGTAGCCGTTCTTCTCCAGGGTGATGTCGAGGTTGACGATCTGGCCATTGCGCAGCACGTCGGTGGTGCTGGGCACGCCGTGGCAGACCACGTTGTCGATCGAGGTATTGAGCACATACGGGAAGCCGTATTGGCCCTTGCTGGCCGGCCGCGCCTGCAGCTCATCGACGATCATGCGCTCGACCAAGTCGTTGATCTCCATCGTGCTGCGGCCCTGCAGCGGCAGCCGGTCGAGCGCGGCGAACACCTGCGCCAGCAGGCGCCCGGATTCGGCCATCAGCGTAGTTTCGTGCGGCTGCTTGATCACCGCCACGTCAGCCCCGCCCGGGTGCCAGCGCCTGCGGCTGCACGCCGGCGGCGCGCAGTTCGCTGGCGACGATGTCCTGGAAGCTCAGCGTGGGGTTCATTTCGCACAGCATGCCGACCCGGATCCAGAAGTTGGCCTGGGCGTTGATCGAGCGGCTGGAGACGGTGCAGGCACGGCGCAGCTGGTCGTGCAGGGTGTCATCGATGTTGACGATGCCCATTGGCGGTCCTGGAGCAGGGAATATACGAATCGTATATGTTTCGTATATTTGCCTCAAGCCCGCGTTGTTCAGTCCAGGTGGGTGGCAAAGCGCAGGCGGTTGCCGTCGGGGTCGCGCAGCAGCATTTCGCGGCTGCCCCAGTCGGTGTCATGCGGTGGCTGCTCGATCGGCACGCTGGCGGCGCTGAAGGCGCGGTACACGCTGTCGACGTCGTCGACGATGAAGTACACCGCGCTGCCGACCTCGCAGTCACCGCTGTGCTCGGTGAGGAAGATCGTCTGGCCATCCCGGGTGAGCTGGGCGAACAACGGCAAACCGGCTTCGAAGCGGTGTTCCCAGTCGACCACGAAACCCAGCCCCTGCACGTAGAACGGCAGGGTGGTGTCTGCGTGGCGCATGCGCAGTTGCGGGATGACGGTCTGGGGCATGGCGGCGGCTCCGAGGTGGGAACCCAGTGTAGAGCCGAGCCATGCTCGGCTGCTGTTCGCGGTCCCCTCAGGCGAGCATGGCTCGACTCTACAGAAGGCGCCAGCCGGGCGTGGGCTCGGCTCTACCCGGCGCTGGTAGATGCCAACCTTGGTTGGCATTGCCGGCCAACGGCCGGCATTGCCGACGCGGTCAGCAGGCCGTCGGTGCGGCGGCGATTGCCGCCAGCAGTTCGCGGTTCACCTGCTGGTGACGCGCCTGCCAGACGGGAAGATCATCGGCGCTGATGTCCGGTTGGCCATCCAGCGACGACAACCAGCGCTTGAAGCCGCTCTGGTAGTTCGCCAGCGAGACTTCGCCGGTGATGTCACTGCCGACCAGGCCACCGGCGCGCAGTGCTTCGATCACCACCAGTGCGTGTTCCAGCTGGAAGCGGCCCTGGTCCCAGTTGCTGCGCGCAACGTCCTCGGCGAATACATCCTTGTCGATCGACAGGTAGGTCGGCTGCGGGGATGTGGCCTGCTCGGCGGCGAACGCGGCGACCAGTGCCTCCGGATGCTCGAAGCGTCGGAACGCACGGCCCATGCCGAGGCGGTGGCCCCAGCCCACGTCCACGTCCATGCACCAGTACGTCAGGCGTCCACCCATCAGCGGTCGCCAGTGGTTCTCCCAGGCATGACCGGGGCCGATGTCGCTGGAAGTGATGCCGAGCACATGGATGTGCGAGATTTGCGGCAGCTTGCTGGCGGCGTTCACCCACGAGCCGCAGTGCATGCCGAGCGGGAACCGCATGTTGTCCGGATGGTTGTCCAGCACCACCAGCTGGAACGGGGCCTGCCCATGCATGCGGCGCAGCAGTGGCAGGCTCAGGTGGTGGAAGTCGCCACTGCCGAGCATGACGGTTCCGAGCTGGGCCGGCAGCGGTGCCAGCACGTCAGCGGCGAAACGGTCGAGGGTGGCATTGCTGCAGGCAAAGCGCAGCGGGTCATGCCACTGCGGCAGGGCCAGGGTCTGCGCCTGTGGCAGCGGCAGCACGCCACCGTCCAGGTCCAGGATCAGCGGGGAACGCAACGGCATCATTCAACCGCCTCCATCAGGTTCGCCCTGCAGATAGGGTGCCAGCCTGCGCAGCGCAGCGCGCAGCAACGGGGAACCAGCATGGATCGCATGCCGGGTGGAGGTGAAGCGCGCACCCAGTTCGGCCTTGATCCGCGAGTCGGTCCAGCCGGCCACGTAGTGGCTCAGGCCGTGCTGCTGCGCGTACTCGAGGTTGTGCATCCAGCTGACTGCGTACAGGTTGTGCTCGCGCGACTGCGGATAGGCCAGGCCGATGTACTTGTCCACCAGCTTGCCGGCATGCACGTAGCACAGGTTCCAGCCGATCAGCCGGCCCTGGTGGCGGTACAGGAACATCCGTCCCTGGCCCTGGCTGTCGGCCAGCAGGTACTGGAAATAGGGCAGGTCGAGCTGGTCGAAATGCACCGCGCTCTGCGCGTATACGCCCAGGTACAGCGCGTACAGTTCGGCCTGCAGGTGCGGGTCGGCCAGGGCCGGGTTGCCGGTGGCGATGCAGTCGATCTGCAGGTCATCGCGCGAGCGCAGCTTGCGACGGATGTTCTTGCGGCGCGACGATGACAGGCGGCCGAGATAGTCGTCGAGCGAATCGAAATCGATCGCCACCCAGGCCAGCGGCATGCCTTCCAGTTCGACGAAGCCGCGTGCCAGCAGCGCCTGCAGGAAGGCGCCGCTGTGTGCGTTGGCGGCGTCGTCCAGCAGCGGTGAATCGATCGCCAGGTCCTTGACCACCAGCAGCCGGGTATCGCCGATCGCGTGACGTGTCACGTCCTCGGCCAGCGCCTCCGGCGCCACGTGCGCCGGCAACGGGGTGTACTCGGTGCTGGTGGCACCGACGAAGCGCGTCTTCCAGGTGATCCAAGGCCGCCACAGGCGCGACAGCGGCAGGCCGAGCAGCCTGCCGCGCAGTTCGTCGTCCATCGTGGTGGTCAGGTCCAACAGGGCACGGAAGGTCGGCAGGCCGCTGGGAAGGCGGCCCGCCTCGAATCCGAGCGGCGGGTGGGCCAGGAAGCCCTCCAGCAGCGCGGCCGGTTCCAGCGCGGTGCTGGATGCGCGTGACGTCATTTCCATCGGCACGGGAACCGGCAGCGCATCGACCTCAGCCCTTGGCCTTGGTCAGCGCCTGGTCGAGCAGGGTGATCGCCAGGTCGATCTCTTCGTAGCTGATGTCCAGCGACGGCGCGAAGGTGATCACGTTCTTGTACCAGCCACCCACGTCGAGCACGAGGCCCATGCGCTTGCCGTCGTGCAGCAGGTCACCGGCCAGGCCGATGTCGACCATGCGGTCCAGCAGCTCCTTGTTCGGGGTGTAGCCGTCGGCCTGGCAGATTTCCGCACGCAGCGCCAGGCCCAGGCCGTCGACGTCGCCGATTTCCGGGTGGCGCTTCTGCAGGCCGCGCAGGCCGTCGAGGAAGTACGCGCCCTTTTCCGGCACGGTGCGCTCGTAATCCATTTCCTTGCCCAGCTTCAGCACTTCCAGGCCCAGGCGGGTGCCCAGTGGGTTGGAGTTGAAGGTGGAGTGGGTGGAGCCCGGCGGGAACACGGTCGGGTTGATCAGCTCTTCGCGCGCCCACAGGCCCGACAGCGGGTTCAGGCCGTTGGTCAGCGCCTTGCCGAACACCAGCACGTCCGGGGTCACGCCGAAGTGCTCGATCGACCACAGCTTGCCGGTGCGCCAGAAGCCCATCTGGATTTCATCGACGACCATCAGGATGCCGTACTTGTCCAGCACGCGCTTGAGGCCGGTGAAGAAGTTGCGCGGCGGGATGACGTAGCCACCGGTGCCCTGGATCGGCTCGACGTAGAACGCGGCGTACTCGGCCTGGCCGACCTTGGGATCCCACACGCCGTTGTACTCGCTTTCGAACAGCCGCTCGAACTGCCACACGCAGTGGTCGGAGTACTCGTCCGGGGTCATGCCCTTCGGGCGACGGAAGGGGTACGGGAACGGGATGAACATCGCGCGCTCGCCGAAGTGGCCGTAGCGGCGGCGGTAGCGGTAGCTGGAGGTGATCGACGACGCACCCAGGGTGCGGCCGTGGTAGCCGCCCTCGAAGGCGAACATCAGGCTCTTGCCGCCGCGCGCGTTGCGCACGATCTTCAGCGAGTCTTCAATGGCCTGCGCACCGCCAACGTTGAAGTGCACGCGGCCGTCGAGGCCGAACTTCTCGTGCATGTCCACGGCAATGGTCTTGGCCAGCTGCACGCGGGTCGGGTGCAGGTACTGGCTGGCGACCTGCGGCAGGGTGTCGATCTGGTCCTTCAGTGCATCGTTCAGGCGCTTGTTGCTGTAGCCGAAGTTGCACGCCGAGTACCACATCTGCAGGTCGAGGTAGGGCACGCCTGCGCCGTCGAACATGTAGCTGCCTTCGCCGCGCTGGAAGATCTTAGGCGGATCGACGTAGTGGACGGTATCGCCGAAGGAGCTGTAGCGGGCTTCGTCGGCCAGCAGCTGCGCATCGGAGGCAGCGGCGGCGGCGTTCTTGTCAAAAATGTTCATGCAGTTCGGTTCCGTGAAGGACGTTCGAAAGGGGTAACAGGGGAGCGCGCCTGGAAGGGAGTGCTCAGGCGGTGGCCAGCAGCAGGGGCAGTGCGGCGGGCTGCGGGCTGGCGTCGAGACGACGTGGCTGCAGCAGGCTGCCATCGAGCAAGCGCGGCAGCAGTGCGATTGCGTCGTGGAAGGTGTCGATGGCGGCATGCTCGATGCCGGCATGGGTGCAATGGGTGATCAGGCGGCGCTTGGCGAACACGAAGTCGGCATCTTCGGATACACAGAAATCCGAACTGCCGTCGCCGATCATCAGCACGCGCGGTGCTTCGTTGGCGCGCGCCTGCGCGGCGCAGGTGCATTTGCAGGTGCCACTGCGGCAGCCTTCGGCCTGGTAGGGCGATTCCAGTTCCCAGTGGTCATCGCACCAGCGCAGGTGGTTGGCCACCACCGGCAGCTGCGCCAGGCCGTGGTTGGCGAGAATGCGATGGATCGCATAGTCCAGGCCGTCACTGACGATGCGCAGCGGAACGCCCAGCTGTCCGGCACGGCTGACAAAGGCGGCGAAGCCCGGATCGATCTGCACCTGGTCCAGATGGGCATCGAGCGTGGCCGGATCCAGCTTCAGCAGCCGCACCTGGCCCTGCATGCATTCACGCGAGCCGATCTTTCCCGCCTTCCACTGGTCTTCCAGTTCCTGCCAGCCCGGCTGGCCGTACTTTTCCAGCAGCGAGTCGATGACATCTTCGAGGCTGATGGTGCCGTCGAAGTCACACAGGATGCTCCAGCGCATGGGCAGGTCCGTCGATGAAAGAAGCGTCCGGCACGATGCCGGGGCAGGCTCAATGTAGGCAGGCCGCCTTTCTCGTTCCTTTCCTGTTGAAAGGCTTTTTTTACGGGCTGGGAAAGCGTTCAGGAAGATGCATGGATGAATGCGCGGCGCGCAGGCCATGCATGCACGTGCGGGTCAGGCACGGGCCAGGACCTGCAGTATTTCGGCCGTCTCCTCACGGGTCTGCCAGGCGCTGTTGCCAAGGGTGAGCATGCGTGCGGCGAAGTCACGTGCATTGGGCACGTCCTCCTGCGGCACGATGCCACGCAGGTAGGCGTAGTCGGGCAGGGCACGGATGAACATACGGCTGGCGCCGAGGCCGCGCGGCCACAGTGTGTCCAGTGCGGCGTCACGCGCGCGCTGGCTGGGCAGCAGCAGCATCAGCATCGGCCAGGTGCCGCCGCTACCGGCCAGGCCATCGACCACCTCCACCGCCGGCAGTTGTGCCAGCTGCACGCGCAACTGCAGTGCGCGCAGGCGCCCGGCCTGCAGGAACGCCGGCAATCGCCGCGCGGCATGGGCACCGATGTTCTGCCGCCATCGGCTGACCCGGTGCTGCGGTATGTCCAGCGGGAAAACATCACCGACCGCGTCTTCCAGATCGCCACGCTGCAGTGCGTTGCGCAGCGGATTGCCGTACACCAGCGACAGCAGCGAGGGGCGATAACAGGCGGCAAGGCCAAGCAGCTGCACACTGCGAAGCAGCTCCCAGCGCAGGTTGAAGCGCACGTGTTCGGCGGCATGCTCGGCCAGTTCGGCGCGCAGTTCGTCATCGCGGCTGACCAGCAGGCCGCCTTCGTGCAGGCTCAGCCCCTTGCCGGCGGCCAGGCTGAAGAATCCGATGTCGCCACGCAGGCCGACACTGCTGTTGCCCACCCGTGCGCCCAGCGCCTGTGCGGCATCTTCGATGACCCAGGCGCCGGCGCCGCGCGCGATGTCGCAGGCCCGTTCGACATCGGCGATGCGACCGCCGAGGTGGGTCGGCAGGATGGCCAACGTACGCGCATCGGCCAACCGCTTGAGCTGGCCGGGATCGAAGTCGAAGTGGCCGCGCCGGGTATCGCACAGCTGCACGCGCAGGCCGAGGCTGTGCACCGCGATCGGCACCAGCGGACAGGTGTAGGCCGGCATGATCACCGTGTCGCGCCTGGGCGCGCGCTTGCGCAGGGTGCGCAGGGCGATCAGCAGCGCGTGCGTGCCGGAACAGGTCAGCTGCAGCGGCGGCGTGCCCAGCTGGTTGGCCAGGATCCCGCGCAGGTCACCACCACCGGGAAGGAAGTCGCTGGCCTGCATCGGCAGGCCGGCGGTCGGTGGCAGTTCGCGCGCGAACAGGCTCATCGCAGCCCGCTCACGAGGTGCTTTCGGCGGGACTGTGCGGGTCGTCCGCTTCCGCGCGGCCGAGGCAGACGATGCCGGCCACGATCAGCACCGCACCGACCAGGTGGTGCAGGGTGAGCGGCTCTTTCAGCAGCCAGGCCGACAGCAGCAGCACACTGATCACTTCCAGGTGCGAGGCCGCGAATGCCGGGCCGATCGGCGCATGCCGCAGCAGGCTCATCCAGGTGAAGAACGCACCCACGTAGCCCAGGATGGCGCCGTACACCCATGGTTGCGACAGCACGCGCAGCAGCCAGGTGGTGTTGGCCTCGACCGGCAGCGCAGCATCGCCGGCGTACTTGAAGCACAGCTGGGCCAGGGTGTCGAAGGCCATCAGCAGGGGGAAGCCGATCACATACAGGCGCCTCATGAGCCGGCCCCCACCACCGCCACGCCTGCTGTGACCAGCAGCATCCCGGTCACCCGCAATGGCGTGAGCTTCTCGCGGAACAGGATACGGCCGGCGATCATCAGCGCCACGATGTTGATCGAGCCCAGCAGCACGCCCTTGGACAGCGGAACCAGTGACAGGAAGGCGATCCAGGCGACGAATTCAAGCACGTAACAGGCGATGCCGATCCACAGCCAGGGGCGGCTGAGCATGTGCTTCCAGCGCTGCAGTCCCTCGCCCTCCTGCGGGTCGCTGGCGGCGGCCTTGAAGGCGAGCTGGCCACCGGTATCGAGCACGACATTGGCCAGCCACAGCAGCGTGGCAAGTGCCCCCATCTCAGGCCACCGCCTTGAGGACGCCGCTGCGTTCACCGATCCCGGTGAAGAAGCGCGCGCTGCGGCGGATCACCTCGCGGCGTTCGCGGTCGATCGTGATCATGTGGTAGCTGTCCTCCAGCACCACCAGTTCCTTCGGGCCACTGACCCGCGACATCACCAGTTCGGCATTGCCCATGCTGGCCACGTCGTCTTCGCGGGCGTGCATCACCAGGCACGGGGCGGTGACCTGGTGCAGGTGGCGGCGGGTCCAGTTGCTCAGCGCCCGCATCTCGGCCAGCGCGTGCCAGGGATTGCCCGGAAGGCCGGCCGCCGCGCTGTCGCCGGACAACATGGCGGCGCTGACCTGCGCACGCAGGCGCTCGTCGCGCAGGCCGTACGGCGGTTCTTCCATGAACATGCGGTCGCGGCCGATGTTGAAGCGCTTGAACCACGGTAGCAGGAACGAGAGGCGGGCGACGGCGGGTATGTTCCAGCCGTCGTAGCGGAACGTGGCGCCATACACGCCGACGCCGGACACCCAGTCCGGTCGTCGAGCAGCAAGTGCCAGCGACAGCACCGCGCCCATCGACAGGCCACCGACGAACAGCTGGTCGACCTTGCCGCGCAGGCTTGCCGCCGCATCTTCCACGCCCTGGTACCACTGTTCCCAGGTGGTCGCCAGCAGGTCATCCACGGTGCCGCAATGGCCGGGCAGCTGCACGCCGTGTACGGTGAAGCCGGCGTTGTTCAGCCCTTTGCCCAGCATGCGCATTTCCGCCGGGGTACCGGTCAGGCCGTGGACCAGCAGCACGCCCTGCGGGCCACCGGGGAGGAAGAAGTCGTGCGAGTCGGTCACCTGGCGGCTCCGGGACGGCAGTGGGGAGGGTCAGGATCGCAACCGCGATTTTCGCCAGCCTTTCAGCGCCCCGGTCCGGGTCAGGGGCCCTTCAGCAGCGGCAGCGTGATGGCGACCTTGAGCCCGCCGCCGGGGCGGTTGAGGAAGGTCAGGCGCCCGCCGAAGTGCTCCACCGCCTCGTGGGCGATGGCCAGGCCCAGGCCGGTGCCGCTGGCGGTGGTGCCGGGGGCGCGGAAGAAGCGCTCGCCCAGCCGCGGCATCACGTCCTCGGGTACGCCGGGCCCGTTGTCCTCCACGTACAGTTCGACGTCGTTGTCATCCAGCGCGTGCACGCCGACGGTAACGGTCGCATCGCGGCCGGCATAGCGCAGCGCATTGTCGATCAGGTTGTCCAGTGCTTCCTGCAGCTGGGCACCGTTGCCGAGCACGCGCAGCGGCTGGGGGCTGCCGCGGTAACCCAGATCGATGCCATCGCGGATCGCTTCAGGCACGCGTGTACCGACCCACTGCGGCACCCGTTCGCACAGGTCCAGTACCTCCACCGTCTCCGGCACGGTCTGGGCCCGGCTCAGCGCCAGCAGCTGGGTGCTGACCCGCGCGGTGCGCTGGTTGAGCCGGCGGATGTGCTGCAGTGCCTCGCGCACCGTGTCCGGGTCGCCATGCGCCAGTGCCTGGTCCACGTGCAGGGCCATGCCGGCCAACGGCGAGCGCAGCTGGTGCGCGGCGTCGGCGATGAAACGGTTCTGCAGGGTGATCATTTCCGCCTGGCGGGCAAACAGATCGTCGATGGTGCTGATCAGTGGCTGGATTTCCTCCGGCACGTCGGCGTCGGAGATCGGCGCCAGTTCGCCTCGGCGCTGTGCCAGGCGGGTCCTCAGCGGGGTCAGGATGCGAAGGCCATGGGTCACCCCGAACCAGACCAGCGCGGCAGTGCCCAGCGCCAGCATGGTCATCAGCGGGATGATGATCATCAGGATCTCTCGCGCGCGCTGGCGTCGTTCGGCCATGCTTTCGGCCACCGTCACCGCAAGCTGGTCCTGCGGATCGTTCATCGCACGCGTGCAGACGGTGGCCATGCGCACCGGCTGGCCGTTGAGAATGCCATCGTACAGGGTGGGGTCCACGCCGGTGCATTCCTGCGAAGGCGCGTAGGCACTGAAATCTGCATTGCCGCTGAGCGTCCCCTGGCGGCTGCTGTCGACGTTGAAATAGCGATGGCCGTCGGGTTCGTACTCGATCAGGAAGCGTGCTTGCGGAGACAGGTCGCTGGTCACCGGCATGGTGCTCAGCATCTGTGCGAACGAGTGCGTGTCGTCGATCAGGTTGCGGTCGTGGATGCGGTTGGAATAGTCCAGCGCAACGTAATAGGCCAGGATCGTATTGAAGGTGAGAAGGCCCAGCATCGGCAACGCCAGGAAGGCGAGCAGGCGCCGTCGCAGGCTGGGGGGGCCGCTGATCACGGCGCGCTGCCGTCCTGCGCGTCTTCCAGCATGTAGCCCAGCCCGCGCACGGTGCGGATGCCCATGCCGCCCGGCTGCAGCTTGCGGCGCAGGCGGTGCAGGGCGATGTCCAGGCCGTTGTCGGTCAGGTCCTGGCCCCAGTCGCACAGCGCTTCCACCAGCTGCGCGCGTGACACGATGCGCTCTGCACGCACCGCCAGCGCCGACAGCAGGCCGAACTCGCGTGCGGTCAGTTCAAGTGATTGGTCGTCGATCCATACGCGGTGCCCGGCCAGGTCCAGGCGCAAGCGGCCGATGCGCAGGTCCGGATTGCCATTGCTGGTGACCCGCCGCAGCTGTGCACGCACGCGGGCTTCGAATTCATCCAGTGCGAACGGCTTGACCAGGTAGTCGTCGGCACCGAGGTCGAGCACGCGCACCCGCTCGGCCAGGCCGTCACGCGCGGTCACCACCAGCACCGCCAGGCCATCGCCGCGCTGGCGCAGTCGTTGCAGCACGTCGCGGCCATCTAGTTGCGGCAGCCCCAGATCCAGCACCAGCAGTGCATACTGGGTCGAGCCCAGTGCTGCATCGGCGTGCGCACCGTTGTCGACGTGGTCGACCACGTGCCCCTGCCGGCGCAGCGAGGCGCACAGGCCGGAGGCGATGTCCGGGTCGTCTTCAGCAATCAGAACGCGCATGCGCGGGGCTCCTGTAACGGTCAGGCCCACCGGCTGGACGGGGCGGGCCTCTCGGCTGCCGAAGGGTAGCCGCAAACCGGGTGAAGGTGGAGCGCGCCGGCACCTCCCGGCGCCGTCACGCTGTCCCTCCATTCAGTCCTGCAGCCCCGGCTCACCCAGCGCCAGCGGCATCCGGGAGCCATCCAGCAGGCCACGGCTGAGCTTGCCCTCCTCGATGAACAGCAGTTCGCCGTTCTCGCCGTTCTTGATGCTGCTGTCGATGGCGATCACGCGGTCGCCGTGGAAGCTGCTGACGTGTGGCATCGAGGTATGGCCGACCACGATGCGCTTGAGCTGCAGGCGGTCGAGCACGGCCTGCACACCCGCGGTGTCGAGGCGGCCATCGAAATAGCCGCGGTACCAGATCGGGCTGGTCTTGCCGTCATACAGCGGTGCGGTGGCCGGGTCGGCCTTCACTTCGGCCTTGGGCAGGCCCAGCGAGGCCTGGTAGGCCGCGTTGGTGCGTGCCGGGTCCAGCGCCAGCTGCACCGCCTCGGGCGAGATGCCGCCGTGCAGGAACAGGGTATCGCCGATCTTCAGCAGTACCGGTCGGGTGCGCAGCCACTGCCCGATCACCGAGTCGGCGCCATACAGCTGCGGGTAGCTGCGGCCCAGCAGCTGGGCGCTGCGCAGGTACTTCGGGTTGACGTAGCGCAGGTCGTCGTACAGCACCATGGTTTCGTGGTTGCCGAGCACGAAGTGCACGGCGCCACCGGCGGCGGCCGCCTGCTGCTGCAGGCCGTAGAGCAGCCAGAACGCCTCGGTCACCTGCGGGCCGCGGTCGAACACGTCGCCGGCGATGACCAGGGTGTCCTTGCCCAGCGCCCAGCGATCTTCCGCGTCGATCACGTGGTGGGCACGCAGCAGGCGCACCAGCAACCCGTACTGGCCGTGGATGTCGGACAGCGCGACGATGCGCGGTGTGGCCGGCAGCACCGACACCGAGGCTGCATTCGGCGCAGCCACGTGCACGGTGTGTTCGTAGCCGCAGCGCGGTGCGATATCGGTCCCTGTTGCCCCGGAGGCAAGCGTGCGCGATTCGACCATGTCGGCGCAGATCCATTGGGCCTGCACCTGGTCGCCCTGGCGGAACACATAAGGGCCATCGGCCTGCACGTGGTCGGCGGGCGCGGCCGCCTCGCGCGCCTGCGTGGTTCCGGCGCTGCAGGCCAGCAACGGCAGCAGCAGGGCGGTCATCAGGGAAGGGCGATAGCGCGACATCGTCGGTGTCCGGCGGTGGAAACATCCGATGCTAACCGGCGCGGCCGGGTCGCGGTGTGCGCGAATGGGCGGGTCATGGAAGTGAAGTCGTCTGGATAGGAAATCGGCAAGAACGTCGGCCGGGGGCCCAGAAGGCCCGTCGTGATGCCGCGTATCCGCGGGTTACGTTGGCATGTGACCGACCGTGCGATCCTGCCGCGCGGTCCCTTGGAGTTTCAATCGGCCATCTCTCGCTCTAGCTTGCGTTGCGAGCCTCTCTCTGAAGCAAGCTTCAGTAATGTGGAGATCTTCTCTAGCTTCCCTGCAAAGATAATCACGATCACTGCTCCCGCCAGCAAACCCAAGCTGCAACAGGTGATCAGAAGCTTGGCGTCTGACACCCACTGCGCGGTCTTGTCGCCGTTCCCGGTGCTCAAGAGATTGATGATCAGTGCGCTGATGGCGGTTGCTGCAGATGCCAATCCAGCACGCCTTGTGAGGAGCTTGGATTCCTGCTCAAGAAGCTTTGAGCGCTGGTCCAAATGCTGGGTATTGCAGTGCGAAAGATCCTCGGCAAGGGTGGAATCTGCGTCAGCAGAGACATCTACGCGATCCGCCATATTGTTGAAGCCATGCCTGAACAGCAGAAAGAACTGGACGACCTGAATGACAAAGAATACTAGCCCCAGGAACATGATAATCCCCGTCAGCGGGAGCACGATCACTTTGGCAGCCTGCTGAGTGATCTGATCTGCCTTCAGAAGTGCCATGCATCCAAGGCTCAGAAGGAACAACGCGACCATGCTGCCAACTACGTAGTTTTCCGCCTTGCTGAGGGGTATAACCTGCTTCGGACGTTTGATACGAAGCAGCAAGATGCGGGTGCTGGGGATCTCAGGGTACTGGTCTTTGTCTGTCATGTTTGATGCACGGGCTGAATGAGCCTCGAGCATCGGAGATCTTCGTCTCAGATATTGAGATGACTTTGATAAGGCCGATCAGATTGCGTATCTGTCCGCTGCAAAAGAACTAGAACGTCGTGCTTGGGTTGAGTACATCTGAAAATTTCAATCTGCCTTTTTTGATTGGGCTGGTGGTGATGAGTGACCTGGAAGTGGGTAGATCAGCGAGTGCTGTATTCGGCACAGTGGCGTTCGAGCTGTGGGAGCTATGCGCCAATTGCTTTGGAGGCGTCGTATGCCACAAGGGCAAGCCCAAAGGCGCTTGAACAAATGCCCACTGGGCCGAGGTATGAGCAGTGGTCACCGTCTAGCATCACGAGTAGAGAGCCCCCTACGAGACGTTGTAGAAGAACCGATCCTCGTCTGGCGGAAGCGCGCGCTTCAGACGAGCTTGAGCACGACCGTCTGGCCTGACGCGAGAGCATGACCAGCTGCGTCTAGCGGCTGCATGTAGGGCAGCGGCCGCCGCGTCGCCAATTCGATCAGCTGTGAATGGGCTTCCCCCATACCGAAGCGATGGCGCTCTCCCCACTGGCGCAGCGCGACCAGCAGCGGGAACAGTTCCTGGCCGGCGGCGGTGAGCACGTACTCCTGGTAGACCGATCCATCGGAGGCCGGCCGCAGCTGCAGGATGCCGGCCTCGACCAGCCGGCGCAGGCGGTCGCTGAGGATGTTGCGCGCCGCGCCGAGGCTGCGCTGGAAGTCGCCGAAGCGGCTGACGCCGTCGAAGGCATCGCGGATCACCAGCAGTGCCCAGCGATCACCGAGCAGGTCGGCGCTGCGGGCAACGGGGCAGGGGCTGTCTGCGTGCATGGCGGTCTCCGTCCTATGTGGTTGCAGTTTAAAACCAAAGTGGCTAGCCTGCATCCGGTTTCAATATGAAACCAGATGACGAATGCCATGCCGATTCCACGCCCCCTGCTGGTGCTGCTTGCGGTTGCCGCCGGCGCCAGCGTTGCCAACGTCTATTACGCGCAGCCGCTGCTGGATCAGCTTGCACACGCCTTCGCGCTGGAGCGGGCGGTTGCCGGCGCGGTGTTGGCCGCGACCCAGGCCGGCAGCGTGCTGGCATTGCTCGGGTTGCTGCCGCTGGCTGATCGCGGTGACCGGCGGCACCTGCTGCGTCTGCAGCTGGCGGCACTGGTGGCAGCCCTGCTGTGGCTGGCAGCGGCACGCACGGCCGGTTGGCTGTTGTCGGGCATGCTGCTGGCCGGGCTGTTGGGCACGGCGCTGACCCAGGGCTTGATCGCCTACACGTCAGCGATGGCTCCGGCCGCGCAGCGCGGGCGCGTGGTGGGGGTGGTGCAGGGCGGGGTGTTCATCGGGTTGCTGCTGGCGCGCGTGCTGTCCGGCACGGTGGCGGCCATTGCCGGCTGGCAAGCAGTCTATCTGCTGTCGGCAGCGCTGATGGCGACCCTGGCCGCACTGCTGTGGCGACGCCTGCCGGCTGTGCCGATACCCCCGGTGCCGCCGCGTTGGCGCGACCTGATCGGCTCGATGCTGGGCATGCTGCGCCGGGATCGCACGCTGCGCGAGCGCGGTCCACTGGCGTTGCTGCTGTTTGCCGGACTCAACGTGTTCTGGGCGGCGGCCCCCTTGCCGCTGTCGGCCCCACCGCTGCAGTGGTCCACTGCGGCCATCGGTGCGCTCGGCCTGGCCGGGGTGGCAGGTGCATTGATGGCGTCGCGGGTCGGGCACTGGATGGACCGCGGTTTTGCCGATCGGGTCAGTCTTGGCGCGCTGCTGTTGATGCTGGTCGCGTGGTGGCCGCTGCTGGGCCTGCCGCAGTCGCTGTCGTTGCTGCTGCTGGGCGTGATCGTGCTCGATCTGGGTGGGCAGGCGCTGCATGTCTCGAACCAGGCGCTGCTGCTGCGCGCGCCGGGCGAGCAGCATGGACGCCTGGTGGCGCTTTACATGCTCTTCTATGCGGTGGGTAGTGGTGTCGGTGCGGCTGCCGGGCCCTGGATGCAGGCCCGGCACGGCTGGCCTGCCGTGTGCCTGCTGGGCGCCGGCATCGCGCTGCTGGCGCTGCTGTGGTGGGCAGCGTGGCGGAGGCGGGCGGTGAAAGCAGCGGCTGGCGCGCGAATCGGTAGAGTCGACTGTTAGTCGACTGCTCCTCGTTCCGACGGCGAAAAGCTCCGCGCTGCGCGCGGTAGTCGACTAACAGTCGACTCTACCCGCCACCGGGATTTTTCATTTCCGCCAGTTCAGCGCTGCAACGCGCGCCGCCCCGGGGCTTCCTGCAGGTCCGCGCTGGCCACCACCACGCGGTTGCGGCCGCTGCGCTTGGCCTCGTACATCGCCGCGTCGGCACGTGCCATCAACCGCTCGTAGTCCGGGTGGCCATCATGGCCGGCCACGCCGATGCTGGCAGTCAGCGACAGAGCCTGGCCGTTGGCCAGTGCCACTGGCGACTGCGCGATCTGCCGGCGCAGGCTCTCGGCGATCACCGTGGCCTGTGACTCACTGGCGGCAACCAGCACCACCACGAACTCCTCGCCGCCGTAGCGGAACAGGTAGTCGCTGCCGCGGGTCAGCTGGCCGAGCAGGCCGGCGACGTGCTGCAACGCGCGGTCGCCGGCATCGTGGCCGTGGCCGTCGTTGATCGCCTTGAAGTGATCCAGGTCGAGCAGCAGCAGCGAGAACGGCGTGCGGTTGCGCGTGGCCAGCTCGATCTCCCTGCGCAGCACGGTAGGCAGGAAGCGGCGGTTGAGCAGGTTGGTCAGGGCATCGCTGCCGGCATCCAGTTCACCGATGCGTTCGAACAACAGCGTCATCAGGGTACGGATGGCGGCCAGGTCCTCGCGGATGGCCGGCAGCACCGCCAGTCGTTGCGCCGGGGTGTCATGGCTTGCCCGCTGCAGGTTGCCGTCGATGCGGGCCATCAGCTGGCCGACCTGCTGGGTTTCGCTGCTCTCGCCGAAGCTGGGGATGCCCTTGTGGGTGAACCACAGGCCGAATTCCGAGGTCGCCAGGCTCGCGCTTTCGCTGGCCTGCACGTGGCCGGCGAGTGCGTAGAGCAGGGCGTTCTCCCAGTCCAGCAGCAGTGCACGCTGGCGCTCGCGTTCAGTACCGACATTCTGCACCAGCGAGAACAGCCGATAGGCAGCATCGGCACGGGTGGAGCGCTCGCGTGCATGGGTGTAGGCCAGGGTCATGCCTTCCATGGCGATGTCCATGATCGCACTGAGGCAGTCGATGGCGGCGAACGCGGTGGCGCTGTCGGGCGCGTCGTCGCGCAGGCGCACGAACAGCTCGTGCTTGAGTACGCGCGCGCCGCGGGTGACCAGGTCGACCGGAATGCCGACCCGGGCATGCACATCGCCGATCACCCGTTGCGAGGCAACGGTGGCGGCAATGCCGTCGGCATCGGTGGTCAGCAGCTGCACCAGCCAGCGCTGCATGGCCGGTTGCAGGCGTTGCTTGACCTGATCGTGGGACAGGAAGCGGCGTGCACGCCCGTCCTGCAACAGCACTTCGTAGAAGCGTTGGGCCAGCGCCGGCGGGGCATCGGTTGCGGCGGCGTGCAGCAGCGCGGTGGCGGCCGGGCCGGCCTGTTGCAGGCAGTGCTGCCAGGCCTCGGCCAGCGGCTGGCTCGCATCGTCCAGTTGGGGTGGTTCCACGTCGATCTCTGACTGCGTACGGCAAACCACGGGTATCGGCCGCGGCGGCGTGCGGTTGATGGTGGGCAAGCCGGCCAGTTTAAGCGCGATGCAGGGTCGTTCGGCGCGCAGGGCACACCACGCCTGCGGTATCAATGAGCGAACGCATTTGAGAATCACTCTCATTGATGGGAGAATGCGCGCACGGATCGGGCCGCAGGCGACTGCAGCGACGCTCCGCCTCCCCCTCGTCGTTGCCTCAAGCCCTTTGCCAGAGGCCCCGTTGCCCTGCCAGAAGGTCCAGATCATGTCTCCTGCCGTTGTCCTCTCGCCGCGCCCGCTGGCGCTCGCCGTTGCCGCCCTGCTGGCGGGCAGCGCCCTGACCGCCCAGGCTGAAGCCGACGCCACCGATATCGACACGGTGCACGTCACCGCCTCGCAGATTGCCCGCCAGGCGTTGGGTACCTCGACCATCACCGCCGAGGACATCGCCAAGCGCCCACCGGCCAACGACATCGCCGAACTGCTGCGCACCATGCCGGGCGTCAACCTCACCGGCAACAGCGCCTCGGGCCAGTACGGCAACAACCGCCAGATCGACCTGCGCGGCATGGGCCCGGAAAACACCCTGATCCTGGTCGACGGCAAGCGCATCGGTGCGCGCGATGCCGTGCGCATGGGCCGCAGTGGCGAGCGCAACACGCGCGGCGACACCAACTGGGTGCCGGCGGAGATGATCGAGCGCATCGAAGTGCTGCGCGGACCGGCGGCGGCACGCTATGGCTCCGGTGCGTCCGGTGGCGTGGTCAACATCATCACCAAGCGCCCGACCGGCGACCTGACCGGTGCGGTCGACCTGTACGGGCTGGTGCCCGAACACAGCGCCGAAGGTGGCAGCGAGCGCGTCGGCCTGCAGCTGAGTGGGCCGATGACCGACACGCTGTCGTTCCGCCTGTACGGCAACCTCAACAAGACCGACGCCGATTCACTCGATCTCAACCGCCGGTACGCCACCCAGCCGAACGCAGTGCCACCGGCTGGCCGCGAGGGCGTCAAGAACCGCGACATCAACGCGCTGCTGCGCTGGGACGTGACCGCCGACCAGGTGGTCGAGTTCGAGGCCGGCACCAGCCGCCAGGGCAACATCTATGCCGGTGACCGCGCGGTCAGCACCACCGGCACTTCGACCGGCATCGATCTGGCCGCCCTGGCCGACGGCAAGGCGGAAACCAACCGCATGTATCGCAACACCGGCGCGATCACCCATCGTGGCCGCTGGGGCGATGTGACCTCGCGGGTGACCGCCGCGGTGGAGGCGGTGAACAACTCACGCATCAATGAAGGCCTGGCCGGTGGCCCGGAGGGCAGCTTCAACGGCACCGACTGGTCGACCTCGCGCCTGCGCAACTACCAGCTGGATGGCGAAGTGAGCTTCCCGACCACGCTGGGCGGCGCCGAGAACATCTGGACGCTGGGCTTTGAATACCTGGACAGCCGCCTGACCGACCCGTACTCGATGAGCCAGTCCAGCAGCAGCGGCGGTGGCATCCCGGGGCTGTCGGCTGATCGTGCGCGCGGCAAGGCCGATGCGCAGACCACGGCGGTGTTCGTGGAAGACAACATCTACCTGGGCGAGCGCTGGATCGTTACCCCGGGCCTGCGCTTCGACCACCACAGCCAGTTCGGCAACAACACCAGCCCCAGCCTCAACGCGCAGTTCCGCATCAGCAGCGACTGGGTGGTGAAGGGCGGCATTGCCCGCGCGTTCAAGGCGCCGAACCTGTATCAGTCCAATCCGGACTATCTCTACTACACCCGCGGCAACGGCTGCCCCAATGCGCTGCCGAGCCTGGGCGCCGGTTGCTACATGCGCGGCAACGCGGACCTGAAGGCGGAAACCAGCCTGAACAAGGAACTGGGCATCGAATGGGCACCGCAGAGCGGCTGGCAGGCGTCGTTGACCTACTTCCACAACGATTACAAGGACAAGATCCAGGCCGGCTACACCCAGATCGGGCTGACCGCCGACACCAAGGGCCGCATCTTCCGCTGGGAGAACGCGCCGAAGGCGATCGTGCAGGGGCTGGAAGGCAACCTGGTCATTCCGCTGCTGGGCGAGCAGGGCAACCGCCTGAAGTGGAGCAACAACTTCACCTACATGGTGGAAAACGAGAACAAGACCACGCACCAGCCGTTGTCGGTGATTCCGAAGTACACGATCAACACCATGCTGGACTGGCAAGCCACCGACAGGCTGTCCGTGCTGCTGACCGGCACCTTCTACGGCAAGCAGGAACCGGCCACGACCAACATCAACAACGACCCGCGCTGCACCGGCAGCTGCGATGCATCGATCGCGCTGCAGGATCGTGGCGCGTACAACATCTGGGGCGTGAGCGCGCGCTACAAGGTGACCGAGACGGTCAGCTTCGGCTTCGGCGTGAACAACCTGGCCGACAAGCGCCTGTTCCGCGAGGCCAACAGCAGCGATGCCGGTGCGGCGACCTACAACGAACCGGGCCGGGCCTACTGGGCCAGCCTTCGCTTCGGCTTCTGACCGCAGGCCGGCGTCGGTCTGCAGCCCTCGCCGGGCCATGCCCGACGAGGGCTCGTGTGGCCTGCAATGTTATAAACACCGTAATAGTCTCCCCCGCCAGCACGGCGTAGCCTGCACCGCATCGCAAAGGAGCTGTTGCCATGGGCCACGACCACGATCACCTGCCATCCGAGATCCGCCACGAGAAACCCTTGTGGTGGGCACTCGGCCTGACCACCACCTTCCTCGTCGTCGAAGTGGTGGGCGCGTTCTGGACCAACAGCCTGGCGCTGTTGTCCGACGCCGCGCACATGGCCACCGATGCGCTGGCGCTGATGATCGCGCTGGTCGCGGTACGGTTGAGCCGGCGCCCGCCGGATGCGCGCCGCACCTACGGCTATGCACGGCTGGAAGCGTTGGGCGCGATGATCAACGGTGCCATGCTGTTCGTGGTCGCCGCCTACATCCTGTGGGAGGCGATCGGCCGCTTCCGCCAGCCGCAGGAGATCGCCTCCTCCGGCATGTTGGTGATCGCGGCTGCGGGCCTGGTCATCAACCTGATCTCGATGCGCCTGCTGCAGGCGGGCAGTGGCGAGAGCCTCAACGTGAAGGGCGCCTACCTGGAAGTGTGGGCCGACATGCTCGGCTCGGTGGCAGTGATTGCGGGCGCATTGTTGATCAAGTGGACCGGATGGAAACCGATCGACCCGATCCTGGCCGTGCTGATCGGCCTGTGGGTGCTGCCGCGTACCTACGTGCTGATGCGTGAAGCGATCAACGTGCTGCTGGAAGGCGTGCCCAAGGGCATGGACGTGGACAGGGTGCGCGACAGCCTGTCCGGCCACGCCGCAGTCCTGGACGTGCATGACCTGCACGTGTGGGCGCTGGCTTCCAGCACGCCGGCGCTGACCGCGCACATCGTGATGCGCGAGGGCACCGATGCCGATGCGCTGCGCCGTGAGCTGGGCGGACGCCTGCATGATGACTTCGGTATCGAGCACGTGACACTGCAGATCGAAGCGGACCACTGCGGCGAAGCCTGTGGCGGGCCGGCGCCGGCCAAGGGCGGCGGACACGAGGGCCATGAAGGCCACGACCACGGCGAGGACGCGCAGGGCCATCGTGGCCATGTGCATCGTTGATCGAAGATGACGCGCGCGCCGGGAGACGCCCGGCGCAGCTATTCGTCCCGCCGCGAGGCCAGCCGATCCGCCAGCCGGGTTGGCTCCGGCAGCCGATAGCCACGCAGGGTGTGCTGCACCCAGCCCAGCGCGGTATCGGCACTGATCCGATGGCCACCGGCCACGAACAGCGGCTTGCAGCGCACCTTGCTGCGCAGCACCCAGCCCAGCTGCTCATCGCCGTCCAGCAGTGGTGTATGCGCGCCGGCCTCGGCGCCCGGTTCGACGAACCTTCCCACCAGTTTCGATTTCGCCACGCCGATGCTCGGCAGGTCGGTGACCACGCCCAGATGCGCGGCCACGCCCAGCCTGCGCGGATGGCTGATGCCGTGGCCATCGACGAACACCACGTCCGGTGCCCGCGGCAGCAGCGCCAGCGCGGCCAGCAGCGCCGGCAGCTCGCGGAAGCTGAGCAGGCCGGGGATATAGGGCATCACCGTGGGGATGCGCGCGATCTCCTGCGCCACGGGCTGCAGCGTCCTTGCATCCAGCAGCACCGCCGCGGCGCGGGTAATGGCACCGTTGTCCTCGAAGCCGACGTCCAGCCCGGCCAGCCAGCGCACGTCACGGGGCAGGCGGTCCTGGCGTTCCACGCGGGCGGCCAGTTGCAGCTGTTGCGCGCGGGCAGCGGTGACGCTGCCTTCCCAGCGCCCGGGGTCGATCACCGTATTCATTGGCTCCAGCATCGCATGCGCGGCGCCACGGCACGGTGAGCGGCCACCGGGGCTACAATGGCGGCCTGCCTTTCCTCGCGTTGGAGACCCTGCAGTGACCCGTAAACTCGTACTGTTGCGCCATGGCCAGAGCCAGTGGAACCTGGACAACCGCTTCACCGGCTGGGTCGATGTCGACCTGACCGAGCAGGGGCGACGGGAAGCGGCTGCCGCCGGTCGCCTGATGCGCGAGGAAGGCCTGCAGTTCGACGTCGCCCATACCTCCGTGCTGAAGCGCGCCATCCACACCCTGCAGGGTGCGCTGGCCGAGCTGGAGCAGGACTGGCTGCCGGTGAACAAGTCCTGGCGCCTCAACGAGCGCCACTACGGCGGCCTGCAGGGCCTGGACAAGGCCGAGACCGCTGCCAAGCACGGCGAAGAGCAGGTGAAGGTGTGGCGTCGTTCGTACGACATCCCGCCGCCGCCGATGGACCTGGAAGATCCGGGCCATCCGATCCATGACCGCCGTTACGCCGGGCTGGACCGCAACGCGCTGCCGGGCACCGAATCGCTGGCCACCACCCTGGACCGCGTGCTGCCGTACTGGCACGACGCCATCGCGCCGCAGCTGAAGGACGGCAAGACCGTTCTGGTCACCGCCCACGGCAACTCGCTGCGTGCGTTGTACAAGTACCTCAACAACGTCTCGCGCGAGGAAATCCTCGAGCTGAACATCCCGACCGGCATCCCGCTGCTGTTCGAACTGAACGATGACCTGACCGTGCAGTCGTTCCGCTACCTCGGCGACCCGGAAGCGGCGCGCAAGGCCGCCGAAGCCGTAGCCAACCAGGGCAAGGCGAAATAAGAAGCAGAAGGCCGGCGCAAGCCGGCCTTTCTTTTTGTAGAGCCGAGCCCACGCTCGGCTGACGCTGTCGCAACCCGGTAGAGCCACTTCATGGTGGCTGCATGTTCCGGCTACGACGGATCCAGCAGGCGCACCTTCGGCGACTGCAACGCAGCAATGTCGATGACGTGGTCCTGGCATATCACCTGGTAATGCGTGAATGGGCCCGGGTAACGGGTATCAGCGAAGGTGGCACGGCCCAGATATTCAAGGAACTTCGAATGGCTGTAGCGGCGGAACAGGTTGCCGCTCCAGGCTTCGGAGTCGTCCCAGCTCTGGTAGGACTCGTTGTGCACGGCGTAGCTGATGTAGTGGTCCCAGATCAGTTCAAACCGCTGCGAGTGGGGTACCACCTCTATCGCACGCACATCATCGATTGAACGTCCATGACCGAGCTCCACGCGGGAGGGCTTTCCGACCACCCGGCCCTCCTCGACGACCAGGCGCAGACGATTCGCTTCCGGCTCGCCAATCTCAGCAAGAAACAGAAACTCACAGGTGTCGAGGGCCAGCAGCAGCGCAGGTTCGTCCATGCTCATGAGGTCCAGTGATCGCAGAGGCCAGAGCATACCGGCACGCGGCGGGAGCTGCGCCGTGGGCTCTGTGACCTTTGGCCGGTCCCCAACCTCACGCCCCCGGCTACCCTGTGAAATTACCCGCAGGAGAGCCTCATGAACGTCCGCAACCTGGTCCCGCTGGGCCTGACCATCGCCATCGCTGCCTCGCTGGCCGCCTGTGGCAAGAACGAAACCGCGCCGGCGGCCAGTGCCGACGCCAAGCCGGCCTTCGACCTGTCGCAGATCAAGACGCCGCTGATCTCGCTCAACAGCGCCGACCTGGATCCGGCCATTTCGGCCTGTACCGACCTCAATGGCTTCGTCAACAGCAAGTGGCTGAAGGCCAACCCGGTGCCGGGCGACCAGACCACCTGGGGCAGCTTCGAGATCCTGCGCGAGCGCTCGCTGGAAGTGCAGCACGCGCTGGTGCAGCAGGCCGCCGCCAGCCAGGCCAAGGCCGGCTCGGTGAAAGCCAAGATCGGTGACATCTGGAAGACCGGCAACGACGAGGCCAAGATCGAAGCCGCCGGCCTGGCGCCGCTGCAGCCGCAGCTGGACAAGATCACCGCGCTGAACGACACCGCCGCCATCACCCAGTACCTGCGCGACAGCCAGGCCGAAGGCAAGGGCGTGTTGTTCTCGCTGTTCGCCAATGCCGACTACAAGGATTCGGCCAACGTCATCGCCTATGTCGGCCAGGGCGGCCTGGGCCTGCCGGAGAAGGGCTATTACTTCGACGATGCGCAGGCCAAGATCCGCGACGCCTACGTGGCCTACATCGCACAGGTGCTGACCCTGTCCGGCGTGGACGCGGCGCAGGCCGCCGAGCAGGCCAAGGCCGTGATGGCCTTCGAAACCCGACTGGCCAAGGCCTCGATGTCGCGCATCGAAATGCGTGACCCGGCCAAGCGCTACAACCCGCTCAGCGCCGCCGACGCCGACAGGCTGACCCCGAACTTCAGCTGGACCGCGCTGTTCGACACCCTGAAGGTACCGGCCGCGCAGAAGTTCTCGCTGGCCCAGCCGGGCTTCTTCGGTGAAATGGACAAGATGCTCGCCGACGTGCCGGCCAGCACCTGGCAGGCCTACCTGCGCTTCCACACCATCGACGATGCCGCGCCGTACCTGAGCAGCCAGTTCGAGAAGGCCAACTTCGATTTCTACGGCACCACCCTGCGTGGCCAGAAGGAAATGCAGCCGCGCTGGAAGCGCGTGCTGGAGTCGGTCAACGGTGGCATGGGTGAGGCCCTGGGCCAGCTGTACGTCGACGCCGTGTTCCCGGCCGAGTCGAAGGTGGCCATGCAGCACCTGGTGGAGAACCTGTCGCAGGCATTGAAGGCGCGCCTGGAGCAGCTGCCGTGGATGGGCGAGGAAACCAGGAAGAAGGCACTGGAAAAGTGGGCCAGCTTCACCCCGAAGATCGGCTACCCGGACAAGTGGCGTGACTGGTCGGGCCTGCAGACCAACGGCGACAGCTACCTGGGCAACATGCAGGCAGCACGTGCGTTCAACTACCGCTACATGCTGGACAAGATCGGCAAGCCGGTGGACAAGACCGAGTGGGGCATGACCCCGCAGACCGTCAACGCGTACTACAACGCCACCAAGAACGAGATCGTGTTCCCGGCGGCGATCCTGCAGGCGCCGTTCTTCGACGCCAAGGCCGATCCGGCGCTGAACTACGGCGGCATCGGTGCGGTCATCGGCCACGAAATGATGCACGGCTACGACGACTCGGGCAGCCAGTTCGCCGCCAACGGCAACTTCGACAACTGGTGGACGGACGCCGACCGCAAGGCCTTCACCGAGCGTACCGACCAGCTGGTCGCGCAGTTCGACGGCTACGAGTCGGTGCCGGGCGTATTCGTGAAGGGCAAGCTGACCCTGGGCGAGAACATCGGCGACCTGGGCGGCCTGACCGTGGCCTACGACGCGCTGCAGATGGCGCTGAAGGAAGACCCGAAGGCCAATGTCGAAGTTGACGGCTATAGCCAGGATCAGCGTTTCTTCATGAACTGGGCCACCGTGTGGCGCCGCAACTTTACCGATGGCGAGCTGCGCGTGCGCCTGAACACCGATCCGCACGCGCCGGCCAATTTCCGTGCCAACGGTGCGCCGTCGAACATGCCCTCGTTCGCTGCTGCATTCCAGTGCAAGGCGGGTGATGCGATGGTGCGCGCCGACGACAAGCGTGTGGTGATCTGGTAATCGATCACCCGTGACGCGTGGAGCGAAAGGCCCGGCGAACGCCGGGCCTTTCGTTTGCCCGGCCGATCTCAGGCCAGCGCCGGTTCCCGCTCCAGCATGCGATGGAAGCGTTGCAGCACGTACGGATCCACCAGCCCGCCGGCCTGCTCGTCGATGATCCGCAATGCGGCCTCATGCTCCATCGCGTCGCGATACGGGCGCACGCTGGTCATCGCATCGTAGGCATCGGCGATGGTGACGATGCGCGCGCCCAGCGGGATGGATTCGCCGCGCAGCCCATCGGGGTAGCCGCTGCCATCGAAGGCCTCGTGATGGGCGCGGATCAGCCGCGCCACCGGCAAGGCGTCGCTGCGGCCGGTGGCCAGGAAGATGTGTTCGCCGCGTACCGGATGCTCGCGCATGATCGCGCGCTCCTCGTCGGTATGCCGGCGGGGTGCCAGCAGCACGTCATCGGGTATGCCGATCTTGCCGATGTCATGGAAGCGCGCGGCCAGGCCGATCTGCGCACGGGCCTCGTCATCAAGATCGCAGTGCGTGGCCAGGCGCTGCGCGAGCAGGCCAACGCGGTCGCAGTGGTGGCGGGTGTAGGCGTCGCGCATCTGCAGCGACATCGAGAGGGCATCGATCAGGCAGGCCTGCGCGTGCAGCAGGTCGGGGGCGGGTACGGCGTCAGGGAACATGGTCATCCGCCCGCACCGGGTGGGGACCGGTGCGGGGTGTTCGGGGGGCGATCAACCCGGGGCGAGGGTGGTCAGAAGGGCGCGGGCCGCATTGAAGCGGTCTTCCGGCAACGGCAGCGGGTGCTTGATGCGCAGCTTGTCGGGCCCTTCCATGGCATAGAGGTTCGGTTGTTTCTGGATCAGCTGGATCACCGCCATCGGATCGATGTTCGGCTTGGACTCGAACACGATGCGGCCGCCGTTCTCGCCCAGGTCGAGCTTGCGGATGCCCAGCGTATTGGCTTTCAGCTTCAGCTCGGCGATGGCGAACAGGTGCTTGGCTGCATCCGGCAGCAGGCCGAAGCGGTCGATCATCTCCACCTGCAGTTCGCGCAGCGCATCGCTGTCGCGCGCGCTGGAAATGCGCTTGTACAGGGTCAGGCGGGTGTGCACGTCCGGCAGGTAGTCTTCCGGGATCAGCGCCGGCACATGCAGCTCGACCTCGGCGCCGCGCACTTCCTCACCGGCATCCAGGTCGGGCAGCTTGCCCTGCTTGATGCTGCGTACCGCGCGTTCCAGCAACTCGGTATACAGGCTGAAGCCGACCTCGGCCATCTGCCCGCTCTGGTCCTCGCCCAGCAGTTCACCGGCGCCGCGGATTTCCAGATCGTGGGTGGCCAGGGTGAAGCCGGCGCCCAGCTCGTCCATCGAGGCGATCGCTTCCAGGCGCTTCTCGGCGTCGGGGGTGATCGCGCGACGGTCGGGGGTGATCAGGTAGGCGTAGGCACGGTGGTGCGAACGGCCGACGCGGCCACGCAGCTGGTGCAGCTGGGCCAGGCCGAAACGGTCGGCACGGTTGATGATGATGGTGTTGGCGTTGGGGATGTCGATGCCCGATTCGATGATCGTGGTCGACAGCAGCACGTTGAAGCGCTGCTTCTGGAAATCCAGCATCACCTTTTCCAGTTCGCGCTCGGGCATCTGCCCGTGGGCGATGCCGATGCGTGCCTCCGGCACCAGCTCGGACAGCTCGCGCTGCATGCGGCCGATGCTCTCCACGTCGTTGTGCAGGAAGTACAGCTGGCCACCGCGAGCCAGTTCGCGCTGGAACGCTTCGCGCAGCAGCGCGTTGTCCCACTGGGTGATGAAGGTCTGCACCGCCAGCCGGTTCGGCGGTGGCGTGGCGATGATCGACAGGTCACGCAGGCCGGCCATGGCCATGTTCAAGGTGCGCGGGATCGGCGTGGCGGTCAGGGTCAGCAGGTGCACATTGGCGCGCAGCGCCTTCAGCGCTTCCTTCTGGCGCACGCCGAATCGCTGCTCCTCGTCGACGATGACCATGCCCAGGTCCTTGAACTTCACGTCCGGCTGCAGCAGGCGATGGGTGCCGACGATGACGTCGATGGTGCCAGCGGCCACCTTCTCCAGTTCGGCCTTGATTTCCTTGCTGGTCTTGAAGCGCGACAGCACTTCGACCTTCAGCGGGTAATCGGCGAAACGGTCGCGGAAGTTGCGGTAATGCTGCTCGGCCAGCAGCGTGGTCGGCACCAGCACCGCCACCTGCTTGCCGGCACTGGCCGCAGCAAATGCAGCGCGCACCGCCACCTCGGTCTTGCCGAAGCCGACGTCGCCGCAGACCACGCGGTCCATCGGCTGGCTGCTGGCCAGGTCGCGCAGGGTGGCATCGATCGCGGCCAGCTGGTCGGGGGTTTCCTCGAACGGGAATCCGGCGGCGAACGGCTCGTACATCGCGCGGTCGACCTGCAGTGCCAGGCCGGCACGCGCCTGGCGGCGGGCCTGGATCTCCAGCAGTTCGGCGGCCACATCGCGCACCTTCTCGGCGGCCTTGCGCTTGGCCTTGCTCCATTGCTCGCCACCGAGCGAATGCAGCGGTGCGGTTTCCGCCGAAGCGCCGGAGTAGCGGCTGATCAGGTGCAGCTGGGCGACCGGTACATACAGGCGGTCGCCCTTCGCATATTCGATCTCGAGGAACTCGCCGGGCATGCCGCCGACGTCCATCGCGATCAGGCCACGGTAGCGGCCGACGCCATGATCCTCGTGCACGATCGGCGCACCCTCGGTCAGCTCGCCGAGGTCGCGGATGATCGCCTCCGGCTCGCGGCCGGCACGGCGCGTGCGGCGGGTGCTGCCGGCGCGCTCGGGGAACAGCTGGCGCTCGGTCAGCACCGCGATGCGCGGATCGTCCAGCGCGAAGCCATCTTCCAGCGGCGCCACCGCGATCGCGAAGCGCGCATCGCTAGCGAGGAAACTGGGCAGGTCGGCCACCACCGGCGGCTTCAGCTCGGCGGCCTGCAGCACTTCCAGCAGTGCCTCGCGGCGGCCGGGCGAATCGGCGGCGATCAGTACCCGGCCCGGATAATGGCCGAGGAAGGATTTCAGCGCATCGCCGGCGGGGGCTTCGCGTGCGGCCACCGGCAGCGGGGGCAGCGGCTGGTCGCCCAGCGCGTGCGCGTCTGCGATGCGTGCGTGGTCGGCGGCCCATACCTCGATGCGCGGGGCGTCATTCAGGCGCTCGCGCAGCAGCTCCGGCGACAGGTACAGCGCCGACGGCGGCAGCAGCGGCCGTTCCACATCGTGGCGGCGCTGCTCATAACGCTCGCCGGTCTGCGCCCAGAACGCCTCGGCGGCTTCGCCGGCACCGGCACAGACCACTGGCAGGCTGCCGCTGGGCAGGTAGTCGAACAGGGTTGCGGTGCGCTCGAAGAACAGCGGCAGGTAGTACTCGACGCCGGCCGGCGCCAGCCCGGATTTCAGATCCTGGTACAGCGCGCTGCGCCGGGTATCGACATCGAAGCGCTCGCGCAGCGTGGCCAGCACGCGGGCGATGCTGGCCTCGTCCATGGGCACTTCGCGGCCCGGCAGCATGTGCACGGCCTCGACCTTGTCCAGCGAACGCTGGCTTTCCGGATCGAAGGCACGGATCGAATCGATGTCCTCGTCCAGCAGTTCCACCCGCAGCGGCTCGCCGGCGCCCATCGGGAACACGTCGAGCAGGCCACCGCGCACGGCGAAGTCACCCGGGTCCATCACCTGCGGCACGTTGCGGTAGCCGGCGCTTTCCAGGCGGCGCTTCTCGGCTTCCAGATCCAGGCGCTGGCCGACCTTCAGGTCGAAGCTGCCACCAATGACGTAGCTGCGCGGGGCCAGCTGCTGCAGCAGGGTCTGCACCGGCACGATCACCAGGCCACGCTTCAGCGTGGGCAGGCGGTGCAGGGCAGCCAGGCGCTGCGAGATGATGTCCGGATGCGGGCTGAAGCGGTCGTAGGGCAGGGTTTCCCAGTCCGGGAAGGCGACCACCGGCAGGGCCGGGTCACCACCGAGCAGGGTCTGCAGGTCGGCTTCGAGCTGGTTGGCGCCGTGGTTGTCACGGGCGATCACCAGCAGCGGAGCGTCGTGCACGCGCGCTGCCTGGGCCAGGTACCAGGCCAGTGCGGTGGGCGAGGCGGGGGCGCGCCACCAGGCGCGGAGCTGGCCGGCGCGCGGCAGCGGCGGGGCGGGGTATGAGGTACGCGACATGGACCCCGGATTTTAGCAGAAGCCCGATCCGGCTCCTGTGCGTCGTGCCGGCCGGTTGCCGGCAGCCTCATGTGCCGTTGGCGGAGCGGAATGCCGGCCAGCGGCTGGCACTACCGGGAGACGTGGCCGGGCAGGGCCCGGCGCATCCGTCAGTTGTCCAGCTCCAGCACCATCCGGACCAGGCCTTCGGCGCCGGTCGGGTGCGGCACCGGCTTGAAGCCCAGCGACGCGGCCAGCTGCTTCATCGGTTCGTTCTCGGCGGCAACGTCGCCGTACAGGCGGTCCAGGTACTTGCCACGGCCCCACTTCACCAGCTTGCGCATCAGCTGCCGTCCCAGGCCTTGCCCGATCAGGAAGCGGCTGATCAGGATCGCGTACTCGGCTTCACGGGTGCCGGGGATGATCGAGGCCCGGGCGACCGCGCCGACCACCGCTTCGCCAGCGGGCAGGGACTCGGCTGCGACCAGGGTGATCTCGGTCTTGGGGTTGGGGTGGGTCAGGCGCTGGGTGGTTTCCGGCGACAGCTCGGTCACCGCCTGCAGGAAACGATCACGGATTTCTTCCGGCCCGAACAGGCTGAATGCCGCTTGCAGCGGTGCGCCATCTTCCGGGCGGATGGGGCGGATCAGCAGCTCGTGGCCGCTGGGAGCCTTGAAGATCTCATGCCAGGGCGGCATGCGGTTGCGAGTGGCCATACCGGGTGATTCCTTGGTGGTCCATCGATTGTGGCATCACCGGGGCTGCGTTCCGTGAACGAAAGGCTCACGGCGGTACAGCCTCGTGAAGGCCGTTATTCGGGGGCTTTGAGCCAGTCCAGGCGGGTGCTGGCCCCGGGTTCGCCCAGGTGCTGGCGCAGCGCCGGCAGGGCCGGACCGACCACGCGGTCGAACTGCCACGGCGGGTTGAGCAGCAGCATGCCGCTGCCGTTGAGGCGCAGCGGCGAGTCGTCCGGGCGCACCAGGAACTCGATCGTCATCGCCGATTTCACCGGCAGGGCGGTGGCCTTGCGCAGGAAGTGCAGGATGGTGCGGCGCTGCTTGATCGGGAACCAGACCGCACAGGTGGCCTGCGGCCAGCGTGCCAGGGTCTCGGTCAGGGCGGCCAGGATGTTCTGGTATTCGGCGTCTTGGGCCTCGTACGGGGGGTCGATCAGCACCAGGCCTCGGCCGATCTTGCTGCCGTTGAACCTGGGCGGCAGCAGCGAGCGCAGCAGGGCGTAACCATCGCCGGGGCGCACGTCGACGCGGCTGTCATGGGCAAACAGGGCCTTCAACGTGGCCGCTTCGGCTTCCTGCAGCTCGCAGACCGCCATGCGGTCCTGCGCACGCATGGCCTGTGCGCTCAGCAGCGGCGAGCCCGGGTAGTTGGTCAGTGCGCCCACGGGATTGTCGGCCTGCACCGCCTTCAGGTAGCGCTCGACCACCTCCGGCAGCCTGGGCTGGGCCATCAGCCGCATGATCCCGGACTCGGCCTCGAGGGTCTTGCGGCTCTCTTCGCTGGCCAGCAGGTAACGGCCGGCACCGCCGTGGGTATCGAGCACGAAGAACGGGCTGTCCTTGCGCTTGAAGCTGTCGATCAGGGCCAGCTGCACGATGTGCTTGAGCACATCGGCGTGGTTGCCGGCATGGAAGGCGTGGCGATAGTTCATGGGCGGCAGTGTACGGGGCGGCGGCCGCAGCGGCTATGCTGCGCGCCATGACAGCTCCTGTTGCCCATGTCCTGGTCGTCGAAGACGAAGCCGCCATCGCCGAAACCGTGCTTTATGCGCTGCGCAGCGAGGGCTATGCCGCCAGCCACTGCCTGCTCGGTGGCGAGGCCCTGAAGCGCCTGCAGGCCGGGGATATCGACGTGGTGGTGCTGGACGTGGGCCTGCCCGACCTGGGCGGCTTCGAGGTGTGCCGGCGGCTGCGCGCGCAGCCCGGGCCGGCGGCCCAGCTGCCGGTGATCTTCCTGACCGCCCGCAACGATGAAGTGGACCGCGTGCTGGGCCTGGAACTGGGCGCCGACGATTACATGACCAAGCCGTTCTCGCCGCGTGAGCTGGTGGCGCGGGTGCGTGCGCGCCTGCGTCGCGCCGCACCGGTCGCGGCAGCCCCCGGCGCCGATGCGGGCTGGCAGGAACATGGTGCCTTCGCCATCGACCGCGAAGGCCGGCGCATCCGCTTCCGCGGCCACGCGCTGGACCTGACCCGCTACGAGTACGCGTTGCTGGAAGCGCTGCTGCAGCGGCCGGGCGCCATTCTCAGTCGCGCCCAGTTGATGGATCGCGGCTGGGACAGCAGCGCCGACAGTGCCGACCGCACCGTCGACACCCATGTAAAGACGTTGCGCGCCAAGCTGCGCGCAGCCGGTGCCAGCGACGATCCGATCCGCACCCACCGTGGCCTCGGCTACGCGCTGGAGGTCTAGCCGATGCGCCTGGTCCTGAAGCTGTTCCTCGGCTTCTTCCTGATCACCGGCATCGCCGCGTTCTTCGTGATGCGCGTGTTCGTCAACGAAGTGAAGCCGGGTGTGCGCCAGGCGATGGAATCGACCCTGGTCGATGCCGCCAACGTGCTGGCCGAGATGGCGGCGGCCGATGTCAAGGACGGCACCATCCGTAGCGGCAGCTTCACCCGCAACCTGGCCAAGGCGCGGCAGCGTGACCTGAAGGCGATGGTCTGGCGCTTTCCCAAGCGCTCACTGGACTACCGGGTGACCATCACCGATGCCAAGGGCATCGTCATCTACGACTCGCTGGGCCGCGACCTGGGGCGTGACAATTCGCGCTGGAACGATGTCTACCGCACCCTGCGTGGCGAGTACGGCGCCCGCTCCAGCCCGGAAGTGCCAGGCGAAGAAGGCGATACGGTGATGCATGTGGCGGCGCCGGTATACGACCCGGCCGATGGCCGCACCCTGATCGGCGTGCTCAGCCTGGCCCAGCCCAACCGCAGCATCGATCCGTTCATTGCGGCCAGCCAGCGCGCCATCATCGAGCGCGGCGCCTGGCTGATCGGATTGTCGGCGCTGGTTGGCGTGCTGGTGACGATGTGGCTCACCACGGGCCTTGGCCAGCTCAGCCGCTATGCACGGGCGGTCAGCGCCGGCGAACCGGTGCCACCGCCGCGGCGTCGCCGCGACGAGATCGGCGACCTGGGCCAGGCACTGGAAACGATGCGCCGCAAGCTGGAGGGCAAGGCCTACGTCGAGCAGTACGTGCAGTCGCTGACGCATGAAATGAAGAGTCCGTTGGCGGCGATCCGCGGTGCCGCCGAGCTGCTGCAGGAGCCGCTGCCGGAGGCCGACCGCGTGCATTTCGCGCGCAGCATCGTCGATCAACAGGAGCGGCTGACCGAAACGATCGACAAGCTGCTGGCGCTGGCCGAAGTGGAACAGCACGGCTGGCTGCAGACCCGCGATCCGATCGCGCTGCCAACCTTGCTGGCCGACGCAGCGGCGGCCGCGCAGGTGCGCGCGCAGGCGGCAGGCGTGCAGGTGCGCATCGGCAGCGTGCCCGACATGCGCGTGCAGGGTGATGCCTATCTGCTGCGGCAGGCGTTGCACAACCTGATCGACAACGCCATTGCCTTCTCACCGCCCGGCGCGGACATCGCGCTGCAGGCCGAGGTGGACGGGCCGGGCGTGCGCCTGCAGGTAGCGGATCGCGGTGCCGGCATTCCCGACTACGCGCGCGAACGGGTGTTCGAACGCTTCTATTCGCTGGCACGCCCCGGCAGCGGCCGGCGCAGTTCCGGCCTGGGCCTGCCGTTCGTGCAGGAAGTGGCTCGCCTGCATGACGGACGCGCCAGCCTCGACGCCCGCGATGGCGGTGGCACGGTGGCAAGCCTGTGGCTGCCGTTGGGTGCTGCGGGCCAGCGCCCGCGCCGCTGACTTCACACTCGCTTCAAATTCGCCACAAACCCTGCTCACCGCAGCGGTGCATCCTGCAGCCCTCTCCAACGAGGATGGACCATGAAATCCCTGAAGATGCTGCTGCGGTTCGCCATTGTCGGCGGGCTGATCCTGTTGTTGCTGGTGCCGCTGATGATGATCCGCGGGGTGATCACCGAACGCAGCCAGTACCGCGACGAGGCCTTTGCGCGGGTGGCCGACAGCCGTGCGGGCACGCAGCAGCTGGTGGGCCCGGTGCGGGTGGTGCCGTGGGTGGAACGCAAGCAGGTTGAACTGGTTGACCCGCTGGGCGTCAAGAAGACCGAGGTGCAGGTCACCGAGGGGCACTGGCTGCAGATGCCGGCGTCGCTGGAGGTGGGCGGTGAGATGCTGCCGAGCCAGCGCGAAGTCGGCCTGTTCAAGGTGCCGGTGTACAGCTGGAACGGCCAGATGAAGGCGAGCTTCGCCGCTGACGATTATCCGGTGAAGGCAGGGCGCACGTATGGCCAGCCGTATGTGGCGGTGGGAATTTCCGATGTGCGCGGCCTGGTCGGTACACCGAACCTGCGCGTGGATGGCAAGCAGCTGCGCCTGCTGCCGGGCGTCGGCGTGGCCAGCGAAGTCGGCCGTGGCCTGCATGCGCCGGTGGCCGGTTTCGCTGCGGATCAGGGCGGCACGCTGGCGGCCAGCACCGTTGAACTGGAGCTGCGCCTGGATGGCAGCCGCATGCTGTCGGTGGTGCCGGTGGGCGATGACACCCACATCGCGCTGCGTTCGAGCTGGCCGCATCCGTCGTTCAGCGGTGCGTTCCTGCCCAACGAGCGGCGCGTTGATGCACAGGGATTCGACGCGCGCTGGGCGGTGTCCTCGCTGGCCTCCGACGCACAGCGGCAGCTGCGCAATGAAGGTTCGGTCGACTCGCAGGCAGTGACGGTGTCGCTGGTCGATCCGGTCGATACCTACACCCAGGCCGACCGTGCGTCCAAGTACGGCGTGCTGTTCGTGCTGCTGACCTTCGTCGGCTTCATCCTGTTCGAGCTGATCAAGTCGCTGCGCATCCACCCGCTGCAGTACCTGATGGTCGGCCTGGCGCTGGCAATCTTCTTCCTGCTGCTGATCAGCCTGTCCGAACACATCGCGTTCTGGAAGGCCTACCTGGTTTCGGCGGTGGCCTGTATCGGCCTGCAGGCGGTGTACCTGGCCAACGTGCTGGGCCATTGGAAGCGCGGCCTCGGCTTCGCGGCCCTGCTGACCGTGCTGTACGGCGCGCTGTATGGCCTGCTGGTGTCGGAGAACAACGCGCTGCTGATGGGGTCGCTGCTGCTGTTCGTGATCCTGGCGCTGGCGATGTGGGTGACCCGCCGGGTCGACTGGTACGCGCTCGGCGCGGACCTGAAGTAAGGAGCACGCCATGGGCTGGCGCCAGGGATTGCGGCAACGGGCACGGCAGGGCATTCCGGCCCTGCTGGAAGTGGATGCACTGCTGCAGGCACATGGCGTGCTGGCGGCCCTGCCGGGGGCGCGGATCGCCCCCGGCCTGGTCCGCTTCCAGCTGGCGGCGGTGACCTGCGAAGGATTGCAGGGGCAGGGATTGCGTTGGCTGCAGGGTGCGCGGCAGGGACGCGGCGCGGTGGCCGGCCGGGTGCCGCGCTATCGGCCATGGAAGGCCGGCGCGGAGGCATTGGCCGAGATCGGCATCGGCGGCCTTCCGGATGACTGGCCGGCACACGCGGCGGTGTACGGCTGCAGCAGCGTCGACCGGCGGCACTGGTTGCTGTTGCTGCCGGAGCGGGCGCAGTTGTGGTTGGGATGGAGCGGGTGATTTGGCTTTGCGGGTACGAACCAACACTCTCCTGTGGGTGCGAACCTTGGTTCGCACGCTTCCGCGCCGTCCATGACCGATGGGACGGTATCGCCGCGCCCCGGCTGGCTAGACTCGATGGGTTGATGATCGAGCCGAAGGGCAGGGGTGCGATGTGTTGAAGTGGGGCGTGCTGGCCGCAGCGCTGGTGCTGGGTGGCAATGCAGGGGCGCAGCAGCGCGAGACGGTGGACCTGGACATGGTCAGCCGCATCCGCCAGGAGGCGTTCCACCGTTCGCAGGTGATGGACACCTTCAGCTATCTCACCGAGCGCATCGGCCCGCGCTTGAGCAATTCGCCGGCGATGGGCCGCGCCAATGCGTGGACCCGCGGCAAGTTCAACGAATGGAAGCTGGACAACGTCCACGACGAAGCCTTCGATGACTTCGGCCGCGGCTGGGAATTCACCTCTGCCAGCGTGGAAATGCTGGGCGACCGCGTGCAGCCGCTGCATGCGCTGCCCAAGGCCTGGACCCCCGGTACGAAGGGCCCGGTCGAAGGCGAGCTGGTGCAGGTCGACATCAAGAAGCCCGAAGACATCGAGAAGTACCGCGGCAAGCTGCGCGGCAAGATCCTCCTGCTGGGCGAGGCACGCGAATACAAGCGGGGCACCGAGCCCGATTCGCACCGCCACGACGCGACCTCGCTGGAGGGCCTGCAGGAGTTCACCCTGTCCAAGGACAAGGACGCTACCGCCGAGCGCGCCAAGCGGGTCAAGGAGTACCAGGAGCGCCAGCAGCTGGCGGCCAAGGTCAATGCGTTCTTCGTCGAAGAGGGCGCGCTGGCCTCGATCAGCATCAGCAGCTGGGACAACGGCATCATCCGCGTTGCCGGCGGCGGTTCGCGCAAGGCCGGTGAGCCGGTGGGCATCCCCGAACTGGCGATGATCAGCGAACACTTCAATCCGCTGGTGCGCGCGCTTCAGGCCAAGCAGACGGTGCGCCTGCGCGTGGATGTAGCGGCGCGCTTCACCGACGAGGCCGACCAGCCCGGCTACAACACGCTGGCCGAGATCCGCGGCAGCAGCAAGCCCGATGAAGTGGTGATGATCGGTGCGCACCTGGATTCGTGGCACAGCGGCACCGGTGCGGCCGACAACGCCGCCGGCGTGGCGGTGATGATGGAGGCGATGCGCATCCTCAAGGCCACCGGCGCCAAGCCCAGGCGCACCATCCGCGTGGCGCTGTGGAGCGGCGAGGAGCAGGGCCTGATCGGCTCGCAGGCCTACGTGGCCAAGCACTTCGGCAAGTTCCCGGAGCCGACCGACCCGGCCCAGAAAGCGCTGCCGGCGTCGCTGCGCGAGCCGACCGGTGCACTGCAGAAGACCCGCGATTACAGCAAGTTCCAGGTCTACTTCAACATGGACAACGGCTCGGGCCGCTTCCGTGGCATCTACGCGCAGGAAAACCTGGCGGCGATGCCGATCTTCGAAGCCTGGCTGGCGCCGTTCCATGACGTGGGCGCCACCACCGTGGCCACCCGCAACACCGGCAGTACCGACCACATCAGCTTCGATCGCATCGGCCTGCCGGGCTTCCAGTTCATCCAGGACCGGCTGGACTACTTCACCAACGTCCACCACAGCCACCTGGACACCTGGGACCACGCCGAACCGGAAGACCTGAAGCAGGCCGCGGCCATCGTCGCTTCGTTCGCCTACAACGCCGCAATGCGCGAGCCGTCCTTCCCGCGAAAGGCAGAACCGTAAAAAGGGACGGAGGGGATCAAGTCGTATCTCCCCTCCACTGCCCGGTTGAAGCCCCCCGGGCTGGGCAATCGCGACTTAATCCCCTCCGTCCCCTTTTTCCGTCGGGGGCGGTGGGCTGATAAAATCGGGGGATCCCCGTTCCTCGAGCCGTCCATGACCTGCCGCACCCGCTTCGCCCCCAGTCCCACTGGCTACCTGCACATCGGTGGTGCCCGCACCGCGCTGTACTGCTGGCTGGAGGCCCGTCACCGCGGCGGTGAGTTCGTGCTGCGCATCGAGGACACCGACCGCGAACGCAGCACCCAGGGCGCAATCGACGCCATCCTGGAGGCGATGGAGTGGCTGGGCCTGGACTACGACGAAGGCCCGATCTACCAGACCGACCGCGTCGCCCGTTACCAGGAAGTGGCCGAGCAGCTGATCGCCGAGGGCAAGGCGTACTACGCCTACGAGACCCGCGAGGAGCTGGATGCCATGCGCGAGGCCGCCATGGCCAGGCAGGAAAAGCCGCGCTACAACGGCGCTGCGCGCGATCTGGGCCTGCCCTACCGGGACGACCCGAACCGCGTCATCCGCTTCAAGAACCCGCTGGAAGGCACGGTGGTGTTCGATGACCTGATCAAGGGCCGCATCGAGATCGCCAACAGCGAGCTGGATGACATGGTCATCTTCCGCCCGGACGGCTACCCCACCTACAACTTCGCGGTGGTGGTGGACGACTGGGACATGGGCATCACCGAGGTCATCCGCGGCGACGACCACATCAACAACACCCCGCGCCAGATCAACCTGTATGAAGGCATCGGCGCGCCGGTGCCCAAGTTCGGCCACATGCCGATGATCCTGGACGAGCAGGGCGCCAAGCTGTCCAAGCGCACCGGTGCGGCTGACGTGATGCAGTACAAGGACGCCGGCTACCTGCCCGATGCGCTGCTGAGCTACCTGGCCCGCCTGGGTTGGTCGCATGGTGACCAGGAGCTGTTCAGCCGCCAGGAACTGATCGACCTGTTCGACGTGAAGGACTGCAATTCCAAAGCCTCGCGCCTGGACATGGCCAAGCTGGGCTGGGTCAACCAGCACTTCCTGAAGACCGAGGAGGTGGCCGTGATCGTGCCGCACCTGGTCTACCAGCTGCAGAAGCTGGGGCTGGACGTGGCCGCCGGCCCGGCTCCGGAGGATGTGGTGATCGCCCTGCGTGAACGCGTGCAGACCCTGAAGGAAATGGCCGAAAAGGCCGTGATCTGGTACCAGCCGCTGACCGAGTACGACGACGCGGCGGTGGCCAAGCACTTCAAGGCCGGAGCCGAGGTGGCGCTGGGCAAGGCCCGCGAGCTGCTGGCCGCGCTGCCGGAATGGACCGCCGAGTCGGTGGGCGTGGCCCTGCACGACGCGGCCGCAGCGCTGGAAATCGGCATGGGCAAGGTCGCCCAGCCGCTGCGCGTGGCCATCACCGGCACCCAGGTCAGCCCTGACATTTCCCATACCGTGTACCTGGCCGGCCGCGAGCAGGCCTTGAAACGCATTGATGTGGCCATCACCAAGGTAGCAACGGCCTGAGGCATCCTTGCCAGGCCCGAACCGGAGAACACGCATGCCTGCCAAGACCGCCACTGCCTGTACCGCCCCGCACCACCACGTCCACGACGCATCGGATTTCGTGGCGGTGGTCGAGCGTGTCTCGCGCGAACGCGGGCTGCGCCTGACCCCGATCCGCGCCAACGTGCTGAAGCTGATCGCCGAGGCCGGCAAGCCGGTCAAGGCCTACGAGCTGCTGGAATGGGTGCGCAACGGCAAGGGCGTGGGCGCTGATGCCCCGCCCACCGTGTACCGCGCGCTGGACTTCCTGATGGCCAATGGCTTTGTGCACAAGCTGGAGTCGGTGAATGCCTTCGTGGCCTGCCATCATCCAAGCAGCGCTGCGCATTCGGTGCCATTCCTGATCTGCAACAGCTGCCACAGCGCAGTGGAGCTGGAAGACCGCGAGATCGTCAGCCAGCTGGAGAAGCGGGCCAAGGAACTGGGCTTCCAGCCGCAGGCACAGACGCTGGAAGTGCACGGTCTCTGCGCGCGCTGCGCGGGGTAACGCAATGGTAGTGCCGGCCGCTGGCCGGGATCCTGAGTGGGGTCAGATCCCTTTGCCATTGGCAAAGGGATCTGACCCCGTTTCATGACAAGGGCTAGTCCTTCGGTTTGCCTGCCGTATCCACCCGCACGATCACCGACATGCCGGGCCGCAGCTGCGCGGCCAGCTTCTGGCCTTCATCGATCGATATCCGCACCGGCAGCCGCTGCACCACCTTGGTGAAGTTGCCGCTGGCATTGTCCGGGCGCAACACGCTGAACTCCGATCCGGTGGCGGGCGCGATCTCCTGCACGCGGCCCCTCAGCACCTGGCCCTGGAACGCGTCCACCGAGAACGTGGCCGGCTGGCCGATCGCCATTCCCCAGGTCTGGCCTTCCTTGTAGTTGGCCACCACCCACAGTGTGTCAGGTACCAGGAACAGCAGCTGCGAACCGGCGGCGACATACTGGCCCACGCGCACGCTGGCTTCACTGATCTGGCCGTCGCGCGGTGCGTGGATCACCGTGTTGGCCAGGTCGATGCGGGCCAGTTCCAGCTGCGCCTGTGCGCTTTCCACCTGGGCCTCCAGGCTCTTGCGCGCGACCTGGGTCGACACCAGTGTTTCCTCGGCGATGCGGATCTGCGCCTGCGACTGCTGCACGCTGGCCTGCGCCGAGGCTTGGCTGGTGCGGAACTTGTCGCGGTCATTGATCGACACCAACTGCTGCGCGGCCAGTTCCTCGTAGCGCTTCAGCTCGTTGCGCGAGCGCTGCAGTTCGGCCTGGCCGGCCGAGAGCGTGGCGCGCGCCGAGGCGATCTGCGCACGGTTCTGCGCCTGCGACTGGTCGGAGTTGGCCAGCGCCGCACGCGCACTGTCCAGCGTCGCCTGCGCCTGGGCGACGCGTTGGGCATAGATGCGGTCATCGATGCGCAGCAGCGGCTCGCCCTGCCTCACATGCTGGAAATCCTTCACCAGCACTTCGGTCACATAGCCGTTGACCTGTGGCGCCATCACGGTGATCTGGCCGCGCACATAGGCGTTGTCGGTCACCATCACGCTGCTGGTGAACGGCCACAGATGCCAGGCGCGCAGGATCAGCGCAATGCCCAGCAGGGCCACCACCACCATCACCACCACGCTGCGCGCGCTGGGCTTGAGATACTTCGGCGCGACTGCCGGTTCAACGGGCGTGGGCGCAGGTGCCGCGTCGGTCGGCGGCGGTGGCGTCACATTGTCGGCGTCGTCGGATCGGGGCGGAACGGGGGGCATGGCGGAGGACTCAGCGGTGCGCGGCCGGGGTGGCCGCAACGGGTGAAGTGGGGTGGCGCTTGCGCCATTGCTTGAGCACGGCGGTGCGCAGCGACAGCAGCAGCAACCAGCACAGGAAACCGATCGCCAGCCAACCGCTCAGGGTGAACACATCATTGAAGCCGCGCACATTGGCTTCGCGGCGCGTGGTCTGCGCCAGCTGCGCGCTGCCCTGCGCGCTGCGCAGCACCGGGTCGGTGATCTGTGCGCTGTACAGCTGTTGCTGGATGCGCAGGCGTTGAGCCACCACCGGATCGGCGGGGTCGAGCTGGCTGGTCAGCGCGCTGGAGTACAGTTGCTCGCGATGCAGCTGGAAGGTGCCCAGCACTGCCGAGCCGGCCAGGGCGCCCAGCGTCTGCGTGATCGACAGCGTCACCAGGAAGGTGATCATGTGGTCCACGCCCTGTTTCAACGCAGCGGAAATGCCGAGCATGATCAACGGGCCCATGAACATGCCGGCGCCGACCGAGGCCAGGAACTGGCTGGCGTAGAAATCGTGCGGCCGATCCATGCTGGTGCGGTGCTGGTCGAAGAAGGCGGCAGCGCCCAGCAGCAGGATCGCCATCAGCAGCTGGGCGATCAGCCGCTTCGGGCCGAAGGTCAGCGAGGCACCGGCGATGCCCACGATCACCCCGGCCAGAATCACCACGAACAGCGGCCGCATCTGGTCAGGCCCCATGCCGAGCGTGCGCATCAGGTTGACCACGCCATAGGACTGCTCGGTGGTCAGGAAGCGGATCAGGAAGGCGCCGACGATGAAATGCAGCACCGGCAGCGTCGACAGCCAGCGGATCTGCAGCAGTGGATTGCGCCGGTAGTGCTCGATGATCAAGGCGGTGGTGGACAGCACGATCGAGGCGACCAGGGCCCAGCCCAGCCACGGCGTGTTGAGCCACCAACGGGTGTAGCCCTGCGCCAATACGATCACCAGCAGCGCAACCGCCGGCGCCAGCAACGCGAAGGTAAGGAAATCCAGCGGCTCGAAGGCCTTCACCTGGATGCCGGGCGGCAGCTTCAACACCACCACGGCGGCGAACGCACACAGCGCCAGCCCGGCTTCAAACGAATAGAGCTGGTGCCATTGGCCGGTATCCACCAAGCCTGGTGAAACGATCCAGGCGATCGGCACCGCCAGCTGCGAAAGGCCGACGCCGACCACCAGCAGGTTGCCGGTAAAGCGGCGCGGCAGCGCCTGCAGCATGTACAGCGTGCCCAGTGTCGAACAGGCCGCGCCGGCGAAGCCGCTGGCGGCACGGGTCAGCATCGTGGTCTCGAAGCTGCCGACGAACAGGTGCAGCACCGCCAGCGCCGCATACAGCCCCAGCCCGATTTCGGCGAACAGGCGGATGCCGTACTGCTGGCGGAACTTGAAGGCCAGCAGGTTGGCGGTGACGTTGACCATGGCATAGGCCGCCACCAGCCAGCTGCCCTGGGTCGGGGTCAGCGCCAGCTGGCCCTGCAGGAACGGCAGGTTGGCGGTGACCAGCGCATTGCCGAGGCCGCCGGTGATCGCCACCAGCAGCGATACCAGCGCATAGGCCGCGCGCCGGTACGGCGGGTGCCAGGGCATCGACGCCGAGCCGGGCATGGTCGGCTTCTCATGCTCCTCCCAATCCGGAACCGGCTTCAGATACGGCTGGACCATCAGCGCGCCTCGCTGGTTGCTCCCTGGAGACCCCCGCGCAGCAGCTGCAGGGCGCGCCCGGCGAGGTGGGCGCGCTCGTCGCGGGTCTTGCCGCGCAGGGCCGCACCCAGCATGCCCGAGATCAGTGAAATATCCGTCTTCTCCAGATCGGCACGGCACAGTCCGGCGGCCTTGGCGCGGGCGATCGGCTCCTCCAGCAGGTCGCGCACGGTCTCGCGCGCCGCGCGCATGGCCGGCACGTCCGAATCGACCGCCCGCCAGTAATCGGCCAGTGCGGGCGAATCGATGATGCGCTGGGCCATGCCCTCGAACACCTCGAACAGGGCGTCGTCGCGGTCACCGAGCTGTTCGACCTGGCGCCGGATGCGATCAACCGTGCGCTGCAGCAGCGCCTGGATCAGCGCGGTGCGGTCGGGGAAGTTGCGGTACAGGGTGGCGCGGCCCACCTGGGCGCGTTCGACCACCAGGTCCAGTGGGGCAGTGACACCGTGTTGGCCGAACACATGATCGGCGGCGTCGAGGATGAGGGCACGGCGGGCAGCGGCATCGGCACGTTGGGCGGTCATGGAATTATTTTCGGACAAAAGTGTCCGATTGGCGAGACATTGGGTGACGGGATTGTCCGCTTGTTGTGGTACGCACATCTTTGTGACGGGTGTGTGAGCGAGGGCGCCGCGACCACGCTCACGCATAAAGGAACGGGGGGCCAGACGGCCCCCCGGGAGAGAGAATGGTATTCGTGGTGCGGCCCCGCCATGCGTTGAAGGGCGAGTGGGGGCAGAGCCTTTCCCGCGGAAAGGGATCCGCCCCCTGCATCCGATCAGAAGAACGCGCGGATGCCGAATGCGACCCCGCGGCCCGGCAGCGGCGAGTAGTCGCGCAGCAGCGAGGTATGCGGGCGCACTTCACGGTTGGTCAGGTTGCTGCCATCCAGGAAGACTTCGTAGCTGTTGCTGGCGTTGCGGTCCCAGCGGTAGGCCAGGTGCGCATCGACCAGGGTGTAGCCATCGCTCGGTGCTTCGTTCTGCGCGACGTCCTTCTGGCGGCTGTAGCGCACCGCACCGACCGAGGCGCGCCAGCCGTCCTTCGACCAGCGCAGGTCGGCGCCGACGCGGGCCGGGGCGATGCGCGGCAGGTAGCCGGTGTTGGCCAGTTCCACGCTGTAATTGTGGTTGTGGTCGCCGTGCGGCACGGCGATGTCAAGGTTGCGGCTGCCGCTGCCATCCAGCTTGGCCTTCACGTAGTCGCCGAACAGGCGCAGGTCCCAGTCACCGGCGCCGCCCTCGAACAGGTGCACCAGCGCTTCGGCCTCGGCGCCGCGGAACACCGCGTCCTGCTGGGTCCAGGCGCGCACCGGCAGCCCCTCGGTAACGCCGGTGTCGGCCAGGTAGATGAAGTCCTTGAACTTCGTCTGGTAGACCGAGGCGGAGAAGTCCAGGCGTTCGCTGTGGGTGTGGATACCCAGTTCCAGGCGCTGGCCGCGCTCGGTCTTCAGGTTGGCATCGCCGATTTCCAGCGAGCGGGTGGCGATGTGCGCGCCGGCGGCATACAGCTCTTCGTTGGTCGGTGCACGCTCGGAGCTGTCCACGCCGATGCGCAGGTCAACGGCGTCGTTGAGCTTCCAGATGCCAGCGGCAGACAGGTTGGTGGCACCGAACGTACGGCGGCGGTAGTCACCGGTCGGGTCCAGCTTGACCTGGTCGTGGCGGCCGCCCAGTTCCAGCTTGAACGGGCCGAACTGCTTTTCCTGCAGCACGAACAGGCCGATGTTCTTCGTGCCGGTATCCGGCACGAACGCCTCTTCGCCCTTGGCGCCGAAATCACTGTTGCCGAACTGCAGGCCGAAGGCGCCGTCCCAGCCGCCGATCTGCTGCTGTACCGCTTCCAGACGTGCCTCGATGCCCCGGTTGGTGAAGCGGGTCGACGGCGTGCCGGCCTCCAGCTCCACGTGCTCGTAGTCGGTGTAGGCCACGCGCGCGTTGATGTTCTTCAGGAACGAGACCGGGTCGTAGATGCCGGCCTTGGTCTCGAAGCGGTTCTGCACCATGTCGATGCGCACGTCGTGCTCGTCGCCGCCTTCTTCTTCATCGCCATGGTCGTGACCGTGGTCATGGCCATGATCATCACCATCGGCGTGCACGTGCGCGCCATTGGGAATGCCGTAGTTGGTGCGGTAGGTGCTGGCCGATACGCCGAAGTAGCCGCCGTCGCCCAGCCAGGTTGCGCCGACGCCGCCGGCGCGGGTACGGATGGAGCTGTTGTCGAGGCGGCCGCGACGCGGCTCTTCGCCTTCCTCGCCCGCGTGATCATGGTCGTGGTCGTCGTGGTGGTCTTCCAGGCTGTCGATCACCGCATAGCCGGGAATGCGGTAGTCGTCGCCATTGCGCACCAGGCCGTCCACATGAAGCACGACATTGCCGCTGACGCCATCGAGGCGGAACATGCCGCTGCGCTCGTTGTTCACCGAATTGCCGCGCAGTTCTGCGCGGCCGCTCAGAGGGCGCTCCGGCAGTTCGCGCGCGATGCGGCCATCGACCACATTGACCGCACCTCCGATGGCGCCGCTGCCGAACAGCAGCGTGGCCGGCCCCTTCAGCACTTCGATCTGGTCGGCCAGGAACGGCTCGATGCTGGTGGCATGGTCCGCACTGACGGTGGAGGCATCCATGTTGCCCATGCCGTTGGACAGCACGGCCACGCGCGGGCCTTCCTGGCCGCGGATGATCGGGCGCCCGACGCCGGGCCCGAAGAAGGTGCTCTGCACGCCGGGCAGCTTGGCCACGGTATCGCCGAGGGTGCCGGCCTTCTGCTCGTCCAGGCGTTCACCGGCCAGCACCTCCACCGGGCGTGCAAGGGATTCGGCATCGCCCTGCAGCGGCGACGCGGTGACCTGCACCGAGGACAGCTCGGTCAGGTGGCGGTCACGATGGGCGGTGTCCTGACCGGCTGCAAAGGCGCCGGACGGCAGCAGGGCGGCGAGGGCCAGAGCCAGGGAATGCGGCTTGAGCCGTGCGGTGTGGGTGGGCATGGATGGGTCCTTTGTTACACTGTATCAATCGCTGGGCGCACGAATCCCGTCGATGGGACGGGGGAAGGGAAAGCGTGCGGGTCGGGAAGGGATGTTATATTATTCCATAACGATTCGCCGCCCTGCTGGAAGTCATGTCCTTGTCCTCACGCCTGCGCCACCTGCTCGACCGTTTCGGTGCCACCGGTTCGATGCTGTGCGCGGTGCATTGCGCAGTCATCCCGGTGCTGCTGGCGGCAGCGCCCTCGCTGGGCCTGTCGTTCTGGCTGAGCGACGGCGTGGAACAGGCGCTGGTGCTGTTCGTGACCCTGCTTGGGCTGTTCAGCCTGGTCTGGGGCTACCGCCGCCATGGCGCGCTGCGTGCGCTGGGCTTCCTGATCCCCGGCCTGGTCGCGCTGTGGGCCGGCGTGCTGTACGAGCCGCTGCATCACAACGCCGTGCCGCATGCGGTGGTGATGACCATCGGCGGCCTGCTGGTGGGCGTTGCCCATCTGGTCAACCTGCGCCTGAACCACGGCCACGTACACGACGCCAGCTGCGCGCACTAGGCGCTCCGTGATAGGATTTTCGATCGTGCGCGGGGGCGCCCAGCAAGGCGGCCCCGCCGAACCCGTGTCAGTACGGGGTAACCAGATTTCACACTTGAGGAGTTGAAGACATGGGTAAGGGTGACCGCAAGACCGCCAAGGGCAAGCGCTACAACGCCAGCTACGGCAACGCCCGTTCGCACACCGCGAGCAAGGTCGCCGTAGGCGCCGCCGCCCCGGTTGCCAAGAAGACCGTGGCCAAGGCTCCGGCGAAGAAGGCCGTGGCGAAGAAGACCGTCGCCAAGGCCTGATCCGGCCAATCGACCGGTCCAAAGAAAACGCGGCGCCTGGCGCCGCGTTTTTTTATGCCCGTTTCTGTAGAGCCGAGCCCATGCTCGGCTGGCGCAATGCAGCCGAGCATGGGCTCGGCTCTACGGGAACTCAGCGCAGGGTCTTCTTCAGCGTTTCCGGATTGCCGTCGTTCGGCGCGGCCGGCACCTGCAGCAGGTGCGCCAGCAGTGGATAGACATCGACATTGTCGAAGCCATCGATCACCAGGCCCTGGCGGAACGACGGACCGCTGGCCACGAACACTGCACGCATGGACGGCAGCGCGTTGTCGTAGCCGTGCGAGCCGCGGTCCTGCTGTTCGCGCTTGGCGATCTTTTCCTGATGCAGGGCATCCCAGCCTTCATCCATCATGCAGACAATGGCGGGAATGCGCGGATGGTTGCCGTAGTGCAGGCGCGCCGGCAGTTTTTCTTTCTTCCAGCATTCGTAGTGCGCGTGGCGGCCGAGCAGAGCGCGTTCGGCGGCAGCTTCATGGCCGACCACCGGTGCGAAGCCGACCGACTGGCCCTGGCTGACATTGCGCGCAATCGCCGGGTCGACCATCGATTCGGTGGAGATCACCTGGCCGACCGGCACGCTGGCCATGCCATGGTCAGAGACCACGATCACATTGGTGGTTGCGGCCAGCCCACGTTGCTGGAGTCCGTCGAGCACCTGGCCGACGATCTGGTCGGCGCGCACGATGGCGTCGGCGTACTGCTTCGACTCGGGGCCGTAGTTGTGGCCGGCCTTGTCCACGTGTTCCATGTACAGCGTGGTCAGGCGGGGTGCATCGGCGTCGGTCTGTGCAAGCCAGTCGAGCACGATGCCGGCGCGCTGTTCCAGCGGTTCCTTGCCGTCGTAGATGCGCCACTGGCTGGGGCGTACGCCACGGATCTCCGATTCACTGCCCGGCCATGACGTGGTGGCCGAACGCACGCCAGCATTCTCGGCGCCGACCCAGATCGGTTCGCCGCCCCACCAGCCACTGGTGGTAACCGCTTCGCGATTGCTCAGCTCGAACCGGCCCAGTGCTTCATCGTCCATGCTGTTGTTGACGATGCCGTGGTGGTCCGGGCGCAGGCCGGTGACGATGGTGTAGTGGTTGGGGAAGGTCAGTGACGGATAGGACGGGGTCATCCAGCGTGCACGCACGCCGCCGTCGATCAGTCGCTGCAGGTTCGGCGTCAGGCCGCGATCCAGCGCGTCGGCGCGCAGGCCGTCGATGGAGATCAGCAGCAGCTTGGGCGGCGCCGCTGTTGCAACAGTGGTGGGAACAGAGGCGGAAGGGGCGGGTGCGGTGGTGCAGGCGGCCAAGGGCAGCAGCAGCGCCAGCGCGCAGGTCAGGCGTACGGAAGTCATCCGCGCATGATAGTGCGAGGTAATGACGCGCCCAAGACACGGCGCACTTTCGCGCGCCGTCTCCGCGCATTTTTCCTTATCCCCGCGCCTGTCGGCGCGCCCCCTTCAACAAGAAGGGGGCTTTTCTCCAGACACGTCCCTGATGCCCCATCCACGCATGGCGTGGATCGACATCTACCAACAGTTGCGCAGAATGACGTTCGGACAGATCGCCGGAACCTGTCGAAGACGGGGTGGGTCCGGTTGCGGGGGTGTCCGCGGCATGGGCCCGAGGCATGCCTCGGGCGGGTTGGGCAGGACGCCCAACCCCGGTCTTGCCGTGTGCGCAGGACAGCGCACACGAGCAAGCCGCGGCCAAGCCCCCATGGACGGGTTGACGGCGTCCCCCGCAGCCGGACCCACCACGCCATGCTTCGGAACGCTGCTGTTGCTTCGGCCGTTGCGGTTGCCTCTGCGGGTGCCGGGCGCAGCCCGGCCAGCCCTCTCAGGCGAACAGCGGTGCCTGGCGCTGTTCCAGCCGCAGCAGCGCGGCCTTGGTTTCCAGGCCGCCGCCGAAGCCGGTCAGTGCACCGTTGCTGCCGATCACGCGGTGGCAGGGCAGGATGATCGGCAATGGATTGCGGCCATTGGCCGCGCCCACCGCGCGGGTCGCGCTGGGCTGGCCCAGGTGCTGCGCCAACTGCAGATAGCTCCAGGTCTGGCCGAACGGAATCAACGCCAGCGCCTGCCAAACACGCAGCTGGAAAGGCGTGCCCCGTGGTGCCAGCTGCAGGTCGAACCGGCTGCGTTCACCGTGCAGGAACTGCAGCAGTTGTTCGCGCGCTTCGGGCAATGCGCCCGGCGCGTGATGCCAGCCGTCGCGCCCGCGCGCGGGGTGGCGGTTCTCCGGGAACAGCACGTGCGCAAGACCACGCTCGTCACCGGCGATGGTCAATACGCCGATCGGGCTGTCGAAACGATCGAACAACAGGGTCATGTCGGTTCTCCAACGAACGTGCCGGACAGGTGCCACAGGTGCAGCACCGCGTAGGCGCGCCAAGGGCGCCATGGTTGCGAGCGCGCTTCGGTCGCGCGTTCGCTGAGGCGCTGGCCCTGGGCGTGGCCGAGCACCTGCTGCAGTACAAGATCGCCGGCCGGGAAGGCATCGGGCTGGCCGAGTCCGCGCAGGGCAATGTACTGAGCGGTCCAGGGGCCGATGCCGGGCAGTGCAACGCAGCGGGCCACGAATTCCTCCAAGGCCTGGCCGGGCCCGAAGTCGAGCTGGCCGCTGGCGCAGGCGGCGGCCAGGGCGCGCACGGTGGCCGCGCGGCTGCGCGGCAGGCCGATGGATTCCAATGGTGCCTCGGCCAGTACCTCGGGCGCGGGGAACTGGCGATCGAATTCCGATGGCATGCCCGGCAGGTGCGCGCCATAGGCGTCGACCAGGCGCCGCGCGAAGGTGGTGGCCGCGGCCACGCTGACCTGCTGCCCGAGCACCGCGCGTACGCCCACCTCGAAACCATCCCAGCCGCCGGGTACGCGCAGTCCGGGGCGTTCGGCGATGCCACGCGCGAGCAGCGGTTCTTCGCCCAGCGCGGCATGGACCTGCTGCAGGTCGGCATCCAGATCAAACACCCGACGCACGCGGCGCACGATGTCGGGGATCAGGCGCGGATCCACCGCGCCCAATTGCAGGCGAAGCTCCGGGCGCTTCGAATCGGCGGTGACGCGCAGCAGGGTGGGGCGCTCCGGCGTGCCCAGTACGCGCTGGTAGCTGTCTTCGCCGATCAGTTCGATGCCGGGCAGGCTGCGTTTGCGCAGGAAGGCCAGCATGCGTGGGAAGTCCAGTGGTGGACGGTAGCCCAGGCGCAGCACCAGGCCGCCATCATCTGCAGCCAACGGTTGATGCTGGCGACGCAGGGCGGTCGGCGCCATCCCACAGCCCTGCAGGAACGCGGTATTGAAGCGGCGCAGGCTGTTGTAGCCGGCAGCCAGCGCGACGTCGGTCACCGCCAGCGTGGTTTCGGTCAGCAACTGTTTGGCCAGCAACAGGCGATGGGTTGCGTGGATCTGCCCGGGCGTCGCGCCGAGATGTTCGACGAACAGGCGCTGCAGCTGGCGCGCGCTCAGGCCGAGCTTCGTTGCAAGATCGGCCACCGGCTGCTCCTGCAGGAAGCCGCCGTGGATCAGCGCCAGTGCCCGCTGCACGGTCTGTCCGGCCAGGGCCTGCTGGGCCTGCGGTGCCAATTCCGGGCGGCAGCGCAGGCAGGGGCGGTACCCGGCGGCCGCAGCGGCCGCGGCGGTCGGAAAGTAGGTGATGTTGCGCGGCTTCGGCGGCGGTGCCGGGCACACCGGGCGGCAATAGATGCCGGTGCTGCGCACGGCGGTGAAGAACACGCCGTCGAAGCGTGCGTCGCGGGCCAGGCGGGCGCGGTCGCAGGCGGCGGTGTCGAGGGCGAGGGCGGTATCCATGGCGCCAGTCTAGGCCCGTGCGGGCGGCGATACTCGCCACATTCGGACATGGATGCCGAAGGGGGTCAGGCCGGGCTGCGCCAGACATCGCGGTAGTGCCGGCCGCTGGCCGGCAACAGCATCCCGCTCTGGTAGGTGTCGACCTTGGTCGACACGCTTCCCCAAGGGTCAGAAGGGGTTCAGTGCCACGCGCTGAATGCGTCCCCCGGACGGGTAGACTGTGGCTCCTGCTCACGTGAAGACTGGTTGCCCGATGTCCGCCAAACGCCGCTGGTTGCCCCTGTTGTGCCTGGCCCTGGCGGGCTGCAGCCAGCTGGAAAATCCAGGCAATGTGACCGCTGCTGACAAGGCGGCGCGGGCGCCGGCCAGCGATGGCGAGAACATGGTGTCGATCAATGCGGCCGATGCACCGCCACCGCCAGCGCCGCCGCGCAGCCAGGCGGATCGGCCGTGGCCGCAGGCGCAGCTTGAGAATGGCCGTGCCTGGGTCAGCTGCAGCACGGAATATGCTGGCGATGCCGGTGACGGTGTCGAGCTGGAAGGCCTGCAGCGCGAGCAGATCACCCAGGCGCTGGCGCCGTGCGCCGAGCGCGGCCTGATGCGCGTGCGCTACGCCGGCAAGATCAATCCGGGCTTCGCCGAGATGATGTGGCGACTGGCCGTGGTCGCTGACGAGCAGAAGATCCACAAGCGCATACTCGATCTGGATTCCAGCGGGGGGCAGGTGGAGTCGGCGATTGTCGCCGGTGACAGCATCGGTGAATCGGGCTGGACCATCTGGGTGCGCGAAGGCTCGATCTGCCACAGCGCCTGCGTGTTCGTGCTGGCCGCCGGCGACAACCGCCTGCTGTCGGGCAAGGTCGGCATCCACCGCATGATGCGCATCAGTTCCAAGGCCACCTCGCGCGCCGAGCTCAACCGCGAGCTGCACGAGGTCTACGACAACGTGAAGGACTATCTGCAGCGCAATGGCGTGGCGGTCGGCGTGGCCGATCTGATGATGACCGTGCCCAACCGCAGCCTGCGCCTGCTGACTCCGGACGAGCTGCGCCAGTACGGCCTGGATGGGACCAATGCGGTGCAGGACGATCTGGAACGGATCAAGCAGATGCGTGCCTGCGGCGACGATTTCGTGCAGCGCAAGGACGCCTTCCTGGTCGCCTTCGACCAGCAGTGCAAGCGCGAGGGCGCCGACATGGAGTCGATCAACAGCTGCGGCCAGGCGTTGAAGCAGCGCTTCGGCTTCCCGGACGCGGTCTGCCCCGACGAAAGCCCGCTGTCGGAGATCGATGTGGCGACGCTGCCACCAGCGCCGCCGGAGCCGCCGCCGGTGGCCGAACAGGCGCCAGCAGAGACCGGCACGCCGGCCGCGCAGGCCGATGCGGCGGCGGTGGAAGGCAACGCCCACGCGCGCTGACGAACCGCTCACTGCGCTGGCGTAGACTGCGGTCCTTTCCTCCAGAACCGGCGGTGTCCATGAAGCGCGTGCTCCTGCTGCTGTCCCTGCTGCCCCTGACTGCGTTGGCGCAGGCACCTGCGCCGGCCACGCCGGCACCGGCTCCGGCACGCCCGGCCCCGGCATCGCCGGCGGCCGCGAAGCCCGCCACTGCCGGTGCCCCGGCGTTGACCGCTGCGCAGCAGGCCCAGGTGCAGAAGCAGGACGCGGAAATGGGCGCGGCTGCGTTGAAGGCGGCGCAACTGGTCGATGCCAACCGCGCCGGCGAATTGTGGGATGGCGCTTCGGCCGTCGCGCGCCGTGCGGTGCCGAAGGCCACCTTCGTGAGCCAGCTGACCACCGAGCGTGCGCGCCTGGGTGCGTTGGCCGGGCGTGGCCAGCCCACCATCACCCGGGTCAAGTACAGCGCCGGTGCTGCGGTGCCGGAAGGGCTGTACATCAACGTCAGCTTCCCGACCCGTTTCGCCAACAGCGTGCAGCCGGTGCGCGAGCTGGTCTCGTTCCGTTTCGACGAGGACCAGGTGTGGCGCCTGGCCGGTTACAGCCTGCGCGCGTCGGCACCCTGAGGAGATGAACGATGGCAACTGAACTGACAATGCTGGCCTGGTCGATCGTGCTGGGCTTCGTCTACATCTTCGCCACCTCCACCGTGGTCACCCGCGAGCGCGGGATGAAGTGGAATGCCTCGGCACGGGATGGCGATGCAAAGCCGCTCAGCCCGCTGGCCGGCCGCCTGCAGCGTGCGCAGTCCAACTTCCTGGAAACCTTCCCGTTCTTCGCCGCTGCCGCCATCGCAGTGGTCGTGGCCGGGCGCAGCAACGACACCACGGCCCTGGCTGCGCAGGCCTACGTCTGGGCGCGTGTGGTCTACCTGCCGCTGTATGCCGCGGGCGTGCCCTACGTGCGCAGCCTGGTCTGGCTCGTATCGCTGCTGTCGATCCTGGCGCTGGTGTTCGCGTTGGTGTGAGCGGTGTGCCTGGTTGCTCAGTGATGCGACCTGGGCGCTGGAAGGGCATGCTTCCGTTCCGGATGGTAGGTCGATAAGTCGAAGGCAGCGAGGATGGCCGCGCCAAGTGCTTCGCTCTGGGGATGCAGAGGAAGAGTGATGGCTTTGTCCTCCAGTAGCGTCTCCCATGGGTTGATACGGTGATTGTCGAATGGAAGGACGCGCAGCTCGTCATCCTTGAAGATCTGATCGACAAGTACGAGCCGGCTGTTCTTCAGCAGGTCATTCATTGAACGTGCGCCGATCCAGCCGCAGAGTAGCTTCCTTAGCTCCTTGATTTCCCAAGGGGCGAACAAAGGGCGGATCGTTCCAAAATTTTCCAGGGCCTGTTGGGTCGCCGAGCCTAGTTGCATTGCAGTTGCAACGAGGGGGAGGCGGGCGGCCAGGGCTACGTTCTCGCTGGGGCCGCTGCCGATTTCACTCTGGGGCGAGCGCTGGATAATCCAGAAGTGATTGCCATATTCATAGATCAGGGCGTCACCGAGTTCCATTTCTCTGCCTTGTCGCTGTTCAGCGGTGTTCCGCCAGGAGGATTGAGGATTGAGGCTGGAGAACGGTAGCGTTCAGCGTTCCGCAGGGCGAGGGCGGAATACGACATCGCGCTGCATCTCTGATCCAGATCAAGGCCAGTCATGCGCGCGGCGCTATGCTGGCCCGGACTGAATCAACGGCAGGAGGCGCGCATGCGCAGGATGGACGTGGTGGTGGTCGGCGCCGGACCGGCGGGCCTGTGCTTCGCGCGTGCGCTGGCCGGCAGTGGCCTGCAGGTCGGGCTGGTCGAAGTGCAGCCGCGCCAGGCCCTGGCCGACGCCGCCTTTGATGGCCGCGAGATCGCGTTGACCCATGCCTCGCGGCAGAGCATGGAGCAACTGGGGCTGTGGCAGCGCCTGCCGCAGGCCGAAGTCGCCGAGCTGCGCGATGCCAGGGTGATGAACGGCGGCTCGCCGTTCGCGTTGACCTTCGCCAGCAGCCAGGTTGATGGCCAGCCGCTGGGCTGGCTGGTGCCCAACCACCTGATCCGCCGCGCCGCCTGGGATGCCGTGCAGGGCCAGGATGCGCTGGAGCTGTTCGACGGGCGCAAGGTTCTGGGCGTGCAGGCCGATGCGCAGGGCCACGTGGTCAGACTCGATGACGGCAGTCAACTGCACGCGCGCCTGCTGGTCGCGGCTGACAGCCGCTTCTCCGCCACCCGCCGCATGCTCGGCATCGGTGCGCAGATGCGCGACTTCGGCAAGTCGATGCTGGTGTGCCGCATGCAGGTCGAGCGCGACCATCACCACACGGCCTGGGAGTGGTTCGGCTACGGCCGCACCATGGCGCTGCTGCCGCTCAACGAGGGCCAGGCATCGGCGGTGATCACGCTGCCGCCGCGGCAGATCGAGGCGCTGCTGGCGATGGATGAGGTGGCCTTCGGCGAGGCCATCAGTGGTTGCTTCGAACATCGGCTGGGCCGCATGCAGCCGGTGGCCACACCGCAGGCGTATCCGCTGGTGGGGGTGTACGCGCACCGTTTCGTCGGCGAGCGTTCGGCGCTGATCGGCGATGCCGCGGTGGGCATGCACCCGGTCACCGCGCACGGCTTCAATCTGGGACTGGCCAGCGCACAGCGGCTGGCACAGGGCATCGTCGCGCAGCAGCGGCGCGGTGCCGACATTGCCGCCGCCGGCATGCTGGCCAGCTACCAACGCGGTCATCGGTTGGCGTCGCGGCCGCTGTACGAGGCCACCAACGCGATCGCCAGCCTGTACACCGACGATCGTCGCCCGGCACGCCTGCTGCGGGCCGCGGGCCTGCGCCTGGCGCAGGGCGTGGCGCCGTTCAGGCAGCTGATCGCCTCGCACCTGACCCAGCGCGTGGCCTGAACACTCTCGGATCAGCCAGCGGCCAGCACGCGGATCTGGCTGTCGGCGAACTCGACCACCTGGCCTGCGCGGATCTTGCAGGCCTTGCGCAGTTCGACCTCACCGTCGACCCGCACCTGGCCCTCGCTGATGACCATCTTGGCCTCGCCGCCGCTGGTGACCAAGTCGGCCAGCTTCAGCAGCTGCTTGAGTTCGACGTAGTCGCCGTCGAGGTCGAATTCGAGAATCTGCATGGAGCGAGGGGTCCTGGAAAGAGGGCGCAGGCCAGCGGCCGGGCCGGGAAGCGGGCGCGTATTGTGCGCCAGCACGGGGCACGACGGCACGCGCATGGAAAGCTGTACGCCTCGTTCAGGATCAATGCGGTATCATTCCGCTCTGAGCGAGTGAAATCTCCTCCGACCGAGTAGCGCCAGGGCACGCGATAAGAAGGGCGCCCAAAGCGCGGACCATCACCCTTTTTATCGCACTGCCAGGAAGACGGCAGTGCCTTCGGAGTTCCCCATGTCCCAAGATTCCCAAGCGCCGCTGCAGTTCGCGCAGCTCGGCCTGTCCGAGCCCGTGATGCAGGCGGTCACCGCCATCGGCTACGAAACCCCGTCGCCGATCCAGGCCGCCACCATCCCGGCGATGCTGGAAGGCCGCGACGTGCTGGGCCAGGCCCAGACTGGTACCGGCAAGACCGCTGCGTTCGCACTGCCGGTACTGTCCAACATCGACCTGCAGCAGATCAAGCCGCAGGCCCTGATCCTGGCGCCGACCCGTGAACTGGCCATCCAGGTTGCCGAGGCGTTCCAGTCCTATTCGTCGAAGATCCCGGGCTTCCGCGTGCTGCCGGTGTACGGCGGCCAGCCCTACGGCCAGCAGCTGTCGGCGCTGCGCCGTGGCGTGCACATCGTGGTCGGTACCCCCGGCCGCGTGATCGATCACCTGGACCGCAGCACCCTGGACCTGTCCGAGCTGAAGACCCTGGTGCTGGACGAAGCCGATGAAATGCTGCGCATGGGCTTCATCGACGATGTGGAAGCCGTGCTGAAGAAGCTGCCGGAGCAGCGCCAGGTGGCCCTGTTCTCGGCCACCATGCCGCCGCAGATCCGCCGCATCGCGCAGACCTACCTGCAGGACCCGGTGGAAGTGACCATCGCGGCCAAGACCACCACCTCGGCCAACATCCGCCAGCGCTACTGGTGGGTGAGCGGCATGCACAAGCTGGACGCGCTGACCCGCATCCTGGAAGTCGAGCCGTTCGACGCGATGATCATCTTCGCGCGCACCAAGGCCGGCACCGAAGAACTGGCCAGCAAGCTGCAGGCGCGTGGCCTGGCCGCTGCCGCCATCAACGGTGACATGCAGCAGGCCCAGCGCGAGCGCACCATCGCCATGCTGAAGGAAGGCAAGCTGGACATCCTGGTCGCCACCGACGTGGCCGCCCGCGGCCTGGACGTGGAGCGCATCAGCCACGTGCTGAACTACGACATCCCGTACGACACCGAAAGCTACGTGCACCGCATCGGCCGTACCGGCCGTGCCGGCCGCAGCGGTGAGGCGATCCTGTTCGCCACCCCGCGCGAGAAGGGCATGCTGCGCCAGATCGAGCGCGCTACCCGCCAGCCGATCGAAGAGATGCAGCTGCCGAGCGTGGAGGCGGTCAACGACACCCGCATCAACAAGTTCACCTCGCGCATCACCGAAACGCTCGGCGCCGGCGGCCTGGACTTCTACCGCCAGCTGCTGGAGCGCTTCGAGAACGAGCAGAACGTGCCGGCCATCGAGATCGCGGCCGCGCTGGCCAGGATGCTGCAGGGCGATACCCCGTTCCTGCTGCAGCCACCGGTGCGTGCCCCGCGTGAAGAGCGCGCGCCGCGCGAGCGCTTCGACCGTGGCGACCGCCCGGAGCGTGGCGATCGCTTCGACCGCAACGAGCGGGGTCCGCGCTTCGAGCGTGGCCCGCGTCGCGACGACGCCGAAGGTGGTTTCGAGCCGCGTCCGCGCCGTGAGGTTCCGCCGCGTGGTGCACCGGAGCAGGGCATGGAGACCTACCGTATTTCGGTCGGTCACCAGCATGGCGTGAAGCCGGCCAACATCGTCGGCGCCATCGCCAACGAAGCCGGCCTGGAAAGCCGTTTCATCGGCCGCATCGACATCCACGACGACTTCTCGCTGCTGGACCTGCCGGCACAGATGCCGCCGGACGTGCTGTCGCACCTGCAGAAGGTGTGGGTGTCCGGCCAGCAGCTGCAGATGCGTCCGCTGGCGGCCGGTGAAGAGATCAACCCGGCCCCGCGTCCGTTCAAGCCGCGCTTCGACAAGCGTGGTCCGGGCGGCCCCGGTGGCCCGCGTCGTGGTGGTCCGGGTGGTCCGGGTGGCCATGGCGGCGACCGCGGCGGTGACCGCGACAGCCGCCCGCCACGTCGTGATGGCTTCAAGCCGCGCGGCCCGCGCAGCTTCTAAGCCGCACCCACAGCCGTCCAGAGCAACGCCGGCCCCCGGGCCGGCGTACAGGAAAAGGGGACGGAGGGGATTAAGTCGTATATGGCAGGCCATGCGCTTATGCCGAAAACGACTTAATCCCCTCCGTCCCCTTTTTCGCACGGTCAACACATTGCCGGTCATAGGCTGGTCCGGTTCCAAAGGAGGTTGTCACCGCAGCACATTCGGGGGGATCCGGGATGGGTAGGAGTGGCACGGACCAACAGAGCCGGCGGGTGCCGATGACCCGGGGGCTGGGACTGCGATTTGCGTTGTTGACCGGCATGGCGATCGGACTGGTCGCACTGTCGGCGTTGATCCAGGAACTGCAGGCGGCCTCCACCGCCTGGATCGCCGGCCAGGGATACTGGTCGCGCGGTCAGCAGGATGCGACCGCCGCGCTCAGTCGCTACCTGGCGCGCGGCAATGTCCAGGACCTGGACGATGCACGCCAGGCCCTGCAGGTGCCGTTGGGCGATCTGCAGGCGCGCTTGGCGCTGGAACAGGCGGAGCCTGACGAAGAGAAGGCCCGGCAGGGCTTCCTGCAGGGGGGCAACGCGCACGCCGACATTCCGCGCCTGGTGTTTTCGTTCCGCTACGCGCGCGATATCGGTGCTTTCCGCGAAGCGACCGCGTTATGGCGGCAGACCGACGGGGACCTGATGGCGCTGCAGCGCCTGGTCGATGAGTTGCAGCGGCGGCACGAGGGTGGCCCCTTGCTGACAGCCACGCGTGACCAGTACCTGCAGCAGCTGCGTGACCTGGACCAGCGGATGAAGGTACAGAGCCAGGCGTTCTCGCAGGCGCTGCTGCGGATGGCGACGCTGGTGAGGCTGGCCACGCTGATGGTCGCGGGCCTGTCGGTGCTGGCGATCAGCCTGATGGCGGTGGCCCTGGCGCGCCGCGTCGGCAAGGACCTGACCGAACACGAGAGCCGCTTCCGCGCAGCGTTCTACCAGGCCAACGTCGGCATGCTCAAGCTCGATACCGAAGGCAAGGTGATCGAGGCCAACCAGGCGATGGCCGACATCCTCGATCATCGCCGCGACGTGCTGCTGCAGCTGTCGCTGGCTGACCTGCTGATGGACGGCGAGCTGGTCATTGACGGGGTGGGGCGCATCGATTGGGACCGCCAGCTGCGCCCGAGCGAACTGCGATTCCGCCGTCGCGATGGCAGCCTGGTCTGGGGCCGCTGGAGCGGCACCGGTGTGCGCAGCGCCGGCGGCGGCCTGTCGGTGTTCGCGATCATCGAAGACGTCAGCCAGAACCATGCACTGGCGCGCGAGATCGAGCACCACGCCAGCCATGACCCGCTGACCGGCCTGATCAACCGGCGCGAGATCGAGCGACTGCTGGAACGCGCACTGCTGCAGGTGCGCAGCGAAGGTGGCACGCACGCGCTGTGCTACATCAACCTGGACCATTTCAAGCTGGTCAATGACAGCTTCGGCCATGCCGCCGGCGACCAGATGCTGCGCAGCTTCGCCGAGTACCTGGTGGCGGCGGTGCGCGATGGTGACTGGGTGGGCCGGCTGGGTGCGGACGAGTTCGCGGTGTTCCTCGCCCATGCCGGGCAGGACGAGGCCAAGCGCGTGCTGCAGCGCGTGATCCGCAATCTGGGGCAGGCGACGTTCCTGGTGAGCGAGGGCAGCCCGCAGTTGAGCTGCAGCATCGGCGTGGTCGAGGTCAGCGCCGATGCACCGGATGTGAACTGGTTGATGAGCGCCGCCGACAGTGCCTGCTATGCGGCCAAGCAGGCCGGGCGCAACCGCGTGCACTGCTTCAACGAGAACCGCATGGCGCTGGAGGAACGGCGCCGGGAAGCCGAGCGGCTGCAGGGCGTCAGCCTGGCCATGGCCGAGAACCGCATGGTGCTGTACGCGCAGCGTATCGCACGCGTCGGCGATCCCAGCTACCTGCACTACGAGGTGCTGGTGCGCATGCGCGGCAGCGATGGCAGCCTGCACCTGCCGGGCCAGTTCATGCCGGCGGTGGAGCGCTATGGCATGGCCGTGGCGCTGGACCGGCACGTGCTCGGCCTGCTGTTCCGGCACCTGCAGGTATGCCCGGCGCATGTGCGGCAGCTGGGACTGTGCAACGTCAACGTGTCGGCGCAGTCGATCGCCGAGCCCGGCTTCCTCGCCTTCGTCTGCGACCTGCTGGAGCGCAATCGCGCGCTGGCCTCCAAGCTGTGCTTCGAGATCACCGAGACCGCCGCGATCAGCAACCTCAGCCAGGCGCGCGCGTTCATCGATGCGGTGAAGGCGCGCGGCTGCCGGATGGCGCTGGACGATTTCGGCTCCGGGCTGTCCTCGTTCGGCTACCTGCGCCAGCTGCCGGCCGACATCCTGAAGATCGACGGGGCCTTCGTGCGCGACATGGATACCGATCCGGTCAGCCACGCCACCGTGCGCGCGATCAGTGAACTGGGGCGCGAGCTGCAGATGGAGGTGGTGGCCGAATGGGTAGAGACCGCCGAAGTCGCCGCCGCGCTGACCCGGCTTGGGGTGCAGGGCCTGCAGGGCTATGCGGTCGAGCGACCGCAGCCACTGGAACGGATGACCCTGGCCGACCTGCGGCCGGTGCGCCTGGTGGCCGTGAAAGGTCCTCCCGCCGCAGGCTGAATGGTCTGCGGCGACTTTGGTCTACACATGCGTTGCAGCCGCGGCTGCGATAATGCCCGCCAGGGGCGACGCGCAGTGGGCGCGGGCGTAAGCAGGAACAGGACGTGGCGTGGGCGGCAGGCAGTGGCAGTACGGAACAGGGGCGGTGCTGGTCGTGCTGCTGGTGTGGTTGGCAACGCCGTGGCCACTGTGGGCCGCCGCCGCCGAAGCCGGCCGCGATTACCTGCTGGTCGGCGCAGCCACCGATGAACCCACTCCACATCGCGCATGCACGCCGGGCATGCTGGCCGGTCACCGGCAGCAGGTGCAGGTGCCTGCGCCGCCGGGCGGCTGGTCGGGGCAACCGCAGGCCCTGGACGTGTTCAATGTGTTCGCTGGCGAAGTCCGCGTGCAGTATGGCGATCGCGAGATCTGCGGCAACATGCACGATGCCCGTACCCGAGACTCACGCTTCCGCGCAGGCATCGGGCTGGTGGCGGTGCCGCCAGCGGGCAGTCACGATCCCTTCCTGGTGTCGTGGCAGACGCCGTTGAAGGCGCGCTGGGTACCCACCCTTCGGCTGGGTGCACCCAGTCCCGTGCAGCAGAACGATACCGCCCGCCTGCTGGTGCGCGCGGCCTGCATCGCCGTGGCGATCGCACTGGCGTTGTCGGCACTGATGGCCTTCCTCACCACCCGCGACCGCAGTTTCCTGGTCTACATCGCCGGTACCACCGTGCTGGTGCTGTGGCAGGCCATCCTCGGTGGCCTCAGCGGCTATCCGGAACCCTGGCTGCCGGTGGGCGAGCGCGGTGCCTGGTGGCTGCTGGTATTGACTGCGGCCACGCAGGCCCTGGTGCTGCCGGCGCTGTGGCGGCTGAATGGCGGTGATCGCCTGTTGCCGCGTTCGCGTCCGTTCCAGCTGCTGGCACTTTGGGGATTGCTGGTGTTGGCTGCACTGGTGCCCTGGCTGCCATGGGACAGCCTGGCCTGGGTGGCGCAGGGCCTGCAGGTGTCCTATCTGCTGGGCTGTGGCCTGGCGTTGATGGCCGGGGTGTGGGCACGGCTGCGCGGTGACCGCTGGGCGCAGGCGGGGCTGGCGGCGCTGGCGCCGATGCTGGTGTTGATCCTGGCCGACGCCTGCCGCGCGGCGTGGTTGCTGGAATACCGCGTGGAGGCCCTGCAGCTGGCGGTGACCTGGCTGCTGATGATGGCCGCCTACGCACTGAACCAGCGGCTGGGCCGCCTGCGCCAGCAGCGCGATGAACTGCGCCAGCTGGCCGAGACCGATGGCCTGACCGGCCTGCCCAATCGCCGTGCCGGCCTGCAGCAGCTGGCCCGCCACCTGGAGCGGGTTGACCGCGAGCGTGGCCCGCTGGTGATCGGCTTCCTCGATATCGATCTGTTCAAGGACATCAATGACCGCCATGGCCACGCCGTGGGGGACCAGGTGCTGGTGGCGGTGGCGCGCGCATTGCGTGCCGCGGTACGCAGCCAGGACCAGGTAGTGCGGATGGGGGGCGAAGAGTTCCTGCTGCTGATGCCGGGCATGCCGCGGGAGGCGGCCTCGGCGCGCCTGGATCGCCTGCGCCGGCACATCACGGAAGCGGCCCGGGCGCTGCAGGTGCCCGGCCTGGAGGTCACCGCCAGCATCGGCCTGGCGCAGTGGCGGCCGGGCGAGGACGATCTCGCCGCGCTGCTGCGCCGGGCCGACCATGCCATGTACGTGGCCAAGCGTGCCGGTCGCAACCGGGTGTTCGACGGCGAAGAACTCGATCCACCCGGCCTGGCATGAAGCGCGGCGGGCGGCGATGCCGGATAATAGGGCGATGACCACCCGACTCAACAAACACATCGCCGACACCGGCTTCTGCTCCCGCCGCGAGGCCGATCGCCTGATCGCCGCCCGCCGGGTCACCGTCAACGGCCATCCGGCCGGCACCGGCGCGGTGGTGGGCGAGGAAGACCAGGTGCTGGTGGATGGCCAGCCACTGCGCGCGCGCGTGGCCCGCAAGCCCGGCGCCCGCCGCCACGTCTACATCGCGCTGAACAAGCCGGTCGGCGTCACCTGCACCACCGAGACGTCGGTCAAGGGCAACATCGTCGACTTCGTCGGCCATGAACAGCGCATCTTCCCGATCGGCCGCCTCGACAAGGACTCCGAAGGCCTGATCCTGATGACCAGCAACGGCGACATCGTCAACCAGATCCTGCGTGCCGAGAATGGCCACCAGAAGGAGTATCTGGTGGCGGTCAACAAGCCGGTCACCGATGAGTTCCTGCGCGGCATGGCGCGTGGTGTGCGCATCCACGACCAGATGACGCTGCCATGCAAGACTTCGCGCATCGCCAAGTTCGGTTTCCGCATCACCCTGCAGCAGGGCCTGAACCGGCAGATCCGCCTGATGGCCGCCGAGTTCGGCTATCGCGTGACCCAGCTGCGCCGCGTGCGCATCGACAACATCAGGATTGGCGCGCTGAAGCCGGGCCAGTGGCGCAACCTGACCGAGCAGGAGCTGCAGGGCCTGCTGCCGAAGCAGCTGGACTGGTAAACGGCTTCTGTAGAGCCGAGCCCATGCTCGGCTGCTCTTTTGTCCGGGTGCAGCCGAGCATGGGCTCGGCTCTACATCGGCTAGACTCCGCAGTGACCTGCCGGAACGTGACGCTGCATGATCAAGCCCGACAAGCCTGCCAACGAAGCCCTTCGGCTCGAGGCGCTGTACCGCTACCGGATCCTTGATTCGCAGCGCGAGAAGTCATTCGACGATCTGGTGGCGATTGCCAAGGCGGTCTGCGGTACCTCGATGGCGGCGGTGACCCTGATCGACGTCGAACGGCAGTGGTTCAAGTCGATCCAGGGCATCGACGCGGCGGAGAATCTGCGCAGCGAATCGATGTGTGGCCATGCCATCCTGCAGCCGCAGCAGATCATGGTGGTCGAGGATGCGCTGCAGGATGCGCGCTTCCACGACAATCCGGTGGTGGTCGGCGATCCGCACATCCGCTTCTATGCCGGCGCGCCGCTGATCAGCTCCGACGGCTTGCCGCTGGGTACGCTGTGCGTGTTCGACGCACAGCCGCAACACCTGGCCAGCGACAAGGCCGAGGCGCTGGCCGCACTGTCGCGGCAGGTGATGCTGGTGATGGAGTTGCGCCGTTTCGCGCTCGACATCCAGAACCACATGCTGGAACGCGATGATTATGAGCGCCTGCTGTCGGAGTACCACGACGTGCTGCTGGCGCAGAATGCCGACCTGGCCGAGCAGAGCCGCACTGATGCGCTGACCGGCCTGCCGAACCGCCGCGCGATGGCGGCGGCGCTGGACGAGGCCGTGGCGATGACCGGGGAGCAGCCCGCTGAGGCCTGCGTCGCGCTGCTGGACATCGATCATTTCAAGCACATCAACGACTTCCAGGGCCACGCCACCGGCGACCGCGTGCTGGCCGAACTGGGCGCGCTGCTGCGGTCGCACTTTGCCGGCCGTGGCATGGCGGCGCGCTATGGCGGCGAGGAGTTCGTGGCAGTGATGCCCGCAACCGACCTGCGCACCGCCGAACTTCAGTGCGAGTTCCTGCGCCTGGCCGTGGCCGACCTGCCACTGGGCTTCCCGGTCACGATCAGTATCGGCATCGCCCAGCACCAGCCCGGTGAAAGCGTGGACGACACGCTGGCACGTGCCGACAAGGCGCTGTACCGGGCCAAGGGCAATGGCCGCAACCGGGTGGAAGTAGCGGGCTGAAGCGCCCCGCCCGGTAGATCCACGCCATGCGTGGATGCTCTTCCCGATTCACATCGCGTCGCAGCGCCGGCGATCAAGAGCGGGCACCATGACGCCCTGTTTTCCCGGACGCCGACCATGTTGCAGACCCTGGCCATCGCCCACTATCGCTCGCTGCACGGGTTGGTATTGCCGCTGCAGCAGTTGAATGTGGTGACCGGCGACAATGGCAGTGGCAAGTCCAGCCTGTACCGCGCGCTGCGCCTGCTGGCCGAGACCGCGCAGGGCGGCGTCGCGGCGGTGCTGGCCCGCGAAGGTGGGCTGGGCTCGGCGCTGTGGGCGGGCCCGGAAAAAATAGACCGTCGGGTTGCTGCCGGCGAAATCCCCTTGCAGGGCGGCCCACGCCAGGAATCGGTGGGATTGAAGCTCGGCTTCACGACCGACGAATTCGGCTATGCCATCGATCTCGGCTACCCGCCGCCCAGCCGTTCGGCGTTTGCGCTGGACCCGCAGATCAAGGCCGAGGCGATCTGGGCGGGGCCGTTCCTGCGCAGCGCCAACCAGCTGGTCGATCGTCGCGGGGCGATGGTGCGGCAGCGCCATGCGCGCGGTTGGGATCTGGTGGATGACCGGTTGTCGCTGTTCGACAGCCTGTTCACCCAGGTCGGCGATCCGCAGCGCATGCCCGAAACGATCACCCTGCGTGAGTACATTCGTTGCTGGCGCTTCTATGACCATTTCCGCAGCGATGGCGATGCCCCGGCGCGGCAACCGGCGATGGCCACGCGCACGCCGGTGCTGCATCACGATGGCCGGGACCTGGCGGCGGCCTGGGTGACCATCCTCGAGATCGGCGACCCGGTTGCGTTGGCACGCAGCGTCGACGACGCGTTCCCGGGCGCCACGGTCGATTTCGAGGCGCTGGATGGACGCCTGGCGCTGCGCTTCCACCAACCTGGGTTGCTGCGGCCATTGTCGATGGCCGAGCTCTCCGACGGCACGCTGCGCTTCCTGCTGCTGGCGGCGGCGCTGCACACACCACGCCCACCGCCGCTGATGGTGCTCAACGAACCGGAGACCAGCCTGCACCCGGACCTGCTGCCGGCGCTGGCGCGGCTCATCATCGCAGCCAGTGCGCGCAGCCAGGTATGGGTGGTGTCGCACGCCAGCCGGCTGATCGCGGCGTTGGAACAGGCGCCAGGGTGCCATTCGCTGCATCTGTACAAGGAACAGGGCCGCACGCTGTTGAGCGGGCAGGGCCTGCTGGATGCGCCGGCCTGGCATTGGCCGCAGCGCTGATGCGGCCATCCACGCCATGCGTGGATGCACTCAATCGGCGATGTTGCGCGCTTCGGCCGTGCCGAGGATTTCCGGATGCTGCACCGGCTTGCGGCGGTTCAGCAGCGGATGCAGGAACACCGCGCCGACGATGATCGCCACGCCCAGGTAGAACCACGGGGTGACTTCGTGCTGCTCGCGGAGCAGCACCACCGCCAGTACCACCGCATAGACCGGCTCCAGGTTGGTCACCAGCTGCACCGTGTAGGCGCTCAGGTGGCGGAGCGCGACCAGGGCCAGGGCGAACGGCAGCAGCGTGCAGAACCCGGCCAGCACCAGCAGCAGGATCCCGTCGTGCAGATTCGGGACCACCCACAGCGGGCTGGCCAGCGCCGGCAGCAGATAGGGCATCAGCGGCGCCAGCAGGGTCAGGGTGAGGGTGCCGGCACCCAGCTCCAGCGCGGTGACCGTGAGCGGATCGGCATGGCTGACCATGCGCTTGTTGAGCGAACCGAACACCGCCACCAGCAGCGCCGAGATCGCGCCGATCAACACACCCAGGCGCATGCCATCGGGTACGCCACCGACCACCAGCGCAACACCCGGCAGCACCGCCAGGCCAAACGCCAGCTCACGCAGCTGGAACGGCCGCTTGGCCACCCACGGCTCGATGATCGAGGTGAACACCGGTGCCAGTGCGATGCAGGTGGCAGCCACCGAGGCATTGGCCAGCTTCACCGCGCCGTAGAACGTCAGCCAGTGCAGGGCGACCAGCGCGCCGATGCCGGCGTAGCCGGCGACCAGCCGCAGGGGCAGGGTACGCAACCCGCGCCAGACCCGCGGCAGCAGGGCCAGCATCGCCGTCACCAGCAGCATGCGCCACCACACCAGCGGCAGTGCGGGCAGGGTGATCAGCTTGCCGAGGATGGCCGTGATGCCCCACAGCAGGACACAGAAATGGATCTGCCAAAGCGCTTTGCGGGTATCGGGTGTGCTCATCGGCCTATTGTGAGGCAATCGCGCGGCTGTCGGCGATGACTGTGGCATGCTCGCGGAAACCCCCCAAGGGAACCCTGCAATGGCTGCCAACCGCTCCGCCCTGCGTGCATGGGCAGCCCTGACTGCACTGGTGGCCGCCACCTCGCTGCTGCTGCAATACCTGTTGTTGCTACGCGGCCCCGGGGCGGCTGCCGGGGGCGGCATGGCGACGCTGCGCTTCGTTGGTTACTTCACGATTCTCAGCAACCTGGCGGTGTGCCTGGGATGCGTCAGGCTGATCCGTGCGGGTGTGCTGAACACGACTGTCGCCGCGGTGATCGGGTTGTGCATCGGGGTGACCGCGTGCATCTACGTGCTGGCGTTGCAGGGGCTGTGGCAGCCCACCGGGCTGCAATGGTGGGTCGATGCCGGCCTGCACTACGCTGTGCCGGCGCTGTACCTGCTCGGGTGGTGGTGGCTGCTGCCGCATGGGGCGCTGCGCTGGCGCGCGCTGGGCGGCGTGCTGCTGGTACCGCTGGTCTACCTTGGCTGGGCGATGCTGGTCGCTGCAATGACCGGACAGGCGCCGTATCCATTCCTCGAACTGCAACGCCTGGGGCTGGCGGCCTTCCTGCTCAACGTGCTGCGCGTTGCGGGCGTGTTCGTGGTGGGCTGGACCCTGCTGTGGGGGCTGGACCGCTGGCGCCGTCGATGAGGCGCTGCAGGGCCATCGCTGCGGCCGGGTTGCGGGCCTTGCCGGCACCGATGCACAGCAGGTAGACCTCGCGCGGGGTTTCCGGGGCGGGCCCGGCCAGGCAGGGCAGGTCGTCCACCGGCTCGCCGCGTGACCAGCGTCGTGCGCGTTCAGCCCAGCGCTGCTGCACGGACGCAGGCAGGCCCTCGTTCAAGCGGGCCTGGCTGCGCTTGATCCGCGCGTAGACGAAGCCCGCACTGACATCGCCATGCAATGGCGCCTCGTCGCTGTCCTCGATCACCAGCGCCACGCCGTGGCGGCGCGCGGCGGCGACCAGAGCCGGTCCATGTGCCTCGGCGTTGCGCACTTCCAGAGCGTGCTGCAACGGCACGCCCTCGAGCTGCTTCGGCAGCTGCGCCATCAGCGCTTCCAATGCATCGGCGTCGGCCGGATGGTGCGGATCGAACTGCCACAGCAGCGGGCCGAGCCGGTCACCGAGCGCAAGTGCCGCCTGCAGGAACGGCGTGGCCGCTTCCACGGTGCTGGCCAGGTCGCGGCGCTGCACCAGGTAGCGTGGCGCCTTCATCGAGAAACGGAAGCCTTCCGGCGTCTGCGCGGCCCAC
>NZ_LEKR01000020.1:0-76871 GCF_001580555.1 Stenotrophomonas sp. DDT-1 | reverse complement strand
GGGGGGGGGGGGCGGCGCTACCGGTGTCGCCGGTTGCCTCAAAGCTAAGAATATCTTAGTATGCAAGGCAGGGTACATCCGCCATCCTTATGGGGTCTCCATGGGGTGCGCGCGTGACTTTGTCCGTCGACTCAACACCGACCTTCGCTCGACGCCTCAAACAAGCCCGCCTGCACACGGGTTTGTCGCAGAAGCAGTTGGGCATCCGGGCCGGTCTGGATCCTCACGTGGCCAGCCCCCGAATCAACCAGTACGAGCGTGGCAAGCACGAGCCCATGCTGGAGATTGCTGAGCGGTTGGCCCAAGCGTTGGGGATCCCCGCCGCCTTCCTTTACACCGACGATGATCTGCTGGCCAAGTTGCTCCTGCGCTGGGGCTCGCTAAGCAAGCAGCAGAAGCGCGAGTTGGTGAAGCTGATCGAGGCCACGCCCGAGAAGTAAACCGAACAAGCGCTCGCCCTATGGGCAACTCTTCGCCTCAACCCGCCCTTTGGGCGCTTCTGGAGGGAGCTGCAGTGTCCGCGGCTAGTGCGACTGACAAGTCGCGACATCTCAGGCTTACTTGAGATTTTGTTCACGACCGATACACACGCGCCTTGTCTAAAGTGATATACCATGTCGCCCGTGTCAGCCTCCTCACTTCTACTGCGACTGTTCCTGATCGCCATGCTCGTGCTTAACGGCGCGTGGTCGGCGTTTGCGTCCGTCAGTATGAACCCGGTCATGGAAGAGCAGGCCAGCGAAGTGGCTGCCGCGGTGCAAGTCGACGAAGACTGCTTCGCCCATCACAGTGCTGAGCATCATCCCGATGCCACATCGATTGAAAAGGCTGGCACTGGGCATGGCGACCATGCCGGTCCCGACTGTTGCAAGTCTTCTGCGTGCCGGTGCGCCTGCGTACACGCTTGCGCGAGCGCACTTCCTGCGCGCCTGCATGTTTCGGTGCAACTGGCCTTGGGCCTGGATGTCATGCCGCTGCCCCTAGGGCATGCGGCACCTGCCTTGCCTCATCTGATCCGACCACCGATCGGCTAAGCGTCCCTAGGCGCCGCAATGGCGCCGTTGGTGTGGCTTGCATGCCTGTTTAGGCCAGCCGCCCGCTCTGTACCACCGCCCGCCGGTGGCAACACGACGCTTGGAGCATTTTCATGTCGCATGATGATTTTCGTGGTCCACGCGGTGGACCGCTGCTGCCTTCGCGGCGGCGATTTGTCCAAGGCTTGGCCTTGGGAGGCGCAGTCGCAGGATTAGGTTTCTGGCCCAAAGCCAGTTGGGCGCTCAAGGGGCCGGGACAACCCAACGTACTATCGGGCACTGAGTTTGACCTGACCATTGGCGAGACGCCGATGAACTTCACCGGCAAGACCCGCACCGCGATCACGGTCAACGGGTCCGTTCCGGCGCCGTTGCTGCGGTGGCGGGAAGGCACCACGGTCAACTTGCGCGTCTCTAATGCATTGCCCGCTAACTCCATCCATGGCGCGGACACCTCCATCCATTGGCACGGCATCATTTTGCCGGCCAACATGGACGGCGTGCCGGGTCTGAGCTTTGACGGTATCGGACGTGGTGAGACCTACCACTACCGGTTCACCCTGCATCAGGGCGGAACCTACTGGTACCACAGCCACTCAGGGTTCCAGGAACAAGCCGGGCTCTATGGCCCGATCGTCATCGACCCATTGGAGCCGGAGCCCTTCAGTTTCGATCGCGACTACGTCGTGATGCTGAGCGATTGGACAGACCTGGACCCGACGGCCCTGTTCGATCGTTTGAAGAAGATGCCGGGCCATGACAATTACTACAAGCGCACGGTCGGCGATTTTGCGCGCGATGTGAAGCGCAACGGCCTGTCGGCCACGTTGGAAGATCGCAAGATGTGGGGCGTGATGCGGATGACGCCCACGGACCTGTCCGACGTCAACGCCAACACCTACACCTACCTGATGAACGGCACGACCTCACTGGGCAACTGGACCGGTTTGTTCCGCAGTGGCGAGAAGGTGCGCCTGCGTTTCATCAATGGCTCTGCCATGACGTACTTCGATGTGCGTATTCCGGGGCTGAAGATGACCGTGGTGGCGGCAGATGGCTTGTATGTCCATCCGGTTTCCGTCGACGAGTTCCGCATCGCGGTAGCAGAAACCTTCGATGTGATCGTGGAGCCCTCCGGGCAGGACGCATTCACCATCTTTGCCCAAGACTCCGGTCGCACCGGCTACATCAGCGGCACGCTCGCTGTGCGCGAAGGATTACGCGCGCCCGTTCCGTCTGTGGATCCCCGGCCGCTGCTGACGATGGCAGACATGGGCATGGATCATGGGTCGATGGATATGTCTGGCGGCAGCAAGGGCATGGAAGGCGGCTGTGGTGCGGCCATGGGCATGCCTGGCATGACCCCACCTGTCAGCGGTAACGCGACCTCGGCCCATGCAGGCCATGCGATGCCCGCCGCCGGCGATGGTGCCATGGCAGGCATGCAGCACGGGGGCATGCAATCACACCCTGCTAGCGAGACCAACAATCCCCTGTTGGACAACCAAGCCATGAGCGTGAGTTCGCGCTTGGATGATCCGGGCAATGGCCTGCGCGATAACGGCCGTCATGTGCTGACGTATTCCATGCTCAAGAGCACCTTTGAAGACCCTGACGGACGCGACCCCGGTCGCGAGATCGAGCTGCATCTGACCGGACACATGGAGAAATTCTCCTGGGGCTTCAACGGTCAGAAGTTTTCCGATGTCGAGCCGCTGCGGCTGAACTACGGCGAGCGTATGCGCATCGTATTGGTTAACGACACGATGATGACCCATCCCATCCATTTGCACGGCATGTGGAGTGACGTGGAGGACGACAACGGCAACTTCATGGTGCGCAAGCACACGGTGGATATGCCGCCAGGTAGCCGACGCACGTATCGCGTGCGTGCCGATGCGTTGGGCAGCTGGGCGTTCCATTGCCACCTGCTTTATCACATGGAAGCCGGAATGATGCGCACGGTGAGGGTCGACGAATGAACATCAATAGACGCGATACCACCCTGACTGCGCTGACGGCTATCTCGCTGGCCCTGGCCAATGCGGCCAGCGCCCAATCTATGCAGCACGGCTCCATGCAGATGGAGCAGGGCGCGCAGACCCAGACTCAGGATCACTCTGCACATCAGGCACCGACATCAAAACCTGCGCCAGCCCAAAAGCCTGCAACACCGGCCAAGACGAGCGAAGCGACGATCGATCATGCGGCGATGGGCCACGCCGAGCCGCAGGCTAACGCAGCCGAGCCTGCCATGCAGGGCATGGACCATTCGCAGATGGGGCACGGCTCGCCCGCGAGCACACCTGCGGCGCCCACAGCGCAGGCGCAGTCGATGCAGGGCATGGATCACAGTCAGATGGCACAGCCCGCTGCAGCCGACACCTCCGGCACGGCCACGCCTGCGATGCAGGGGATGGACCATTCGCAGATGGGCCATGATTCGCCCGCGCCCGCTACACCAGAAGCGGGAATGCAATCGATGGAGGGCATGGACCACAGTCAGATGGGACACGGGCCTGCAGCGCCAACGCAGCCGCGCACCCCGATTCCCGCGGTGACGGACGCGGATCGCAAGGCGGCCATCGCGCCGGAACACGCGCATCCGGTGCATGACAACTCGATCAAGAGCTACGTGCTGCTCAATCGCCTGGAAACCTGGGATGCCGATCCGGGCACCGGGCTGGGCTGGGAGGGCCAGGGCTGGATCGGTACGGACCTCAATCGCGTCTGGCTCCGCAGTGAAGGCGAACGCACGGATGGTCAGACCGAGTCGGCTGATCTGGAAGTGCTTTACGGCCGCAGTATCTCCACGTGGTGGGATGTGGTGGCCGGTGTGCGTCATGACTTCAAGCCTGGGGCATCGCAGAACTTCGCCGCTATCGGTGTACAGGGCTTGGCGCCGATGAAGTTCGAAGTGTCCGCCACAGCCTATCTCGGCGAAGGGGGCCAGACTGCCGCCAATGTCGAGGCCGAGTACGAATTGCTGCTAACCAACCGGCTGATCTTGCAGCCGCTGGTGGAAGTCACCGCCTATGGCAAGAACGATCCATTGCGCGGGATAGGTTCGGGTCTGAGTGCCGCTGAGGCGGGGCTACGACTTCGCTATGAGTTCACCCGAAAGTTCGCTCCCTACATCGGCGTGGTGTACGAGCGCGCGTTTGGCAATACCGCAGACATGCGACGCGAGCATGGCGAGTCCTTTGAAGACACGCGCTTGGTCATCGGCCTTCGTACCTGGTTCTAAGGGGAACTGACAATGAAATCCAACAAAAAGATGTGGGTATGGCTCGGTGCCGGCGTGGCATTGGTTGCGGTGGTCGCAACCGCCACGCTCTCTCTGGGCGTGTACAACGTGGCCGCCGACGATCCGCATAGTCGCCCGGTGTATGCGCTACTTGAAACGGCGCGCGAGCGTTCCATTGAGGTGCGCGCCGCCAAGCTTCAGCTACCCACGAACCTTGATGATCCTGAGCGTATCCGCCAGGGTGCGGGCAACTACAACGCCATGTGCGTGACCTGCCATCTTTCACCAGACGCGGCGGCCACCGAGATGAGCAAGGGCCTGTACCCCGCGCCACCGAACCTAAGCAAACAGCCGGTCGCTCCAGCTGAGGCGTTCTGGGTGATCAAGCACGGCATCAAGGCCAGCGGCATGCCCGCTTGGGGCGGCAGCATGGACGATGAGTTCATATGGAACATGTCGGCCTTCCTGCAGAAGTTGCCCACGCTGGACGCGACTGCGTACAAGGAACTTGTCGACAGCAGCGAGGGCCATTCGCATGGCGGCGGCGAGACGCAAGGCCACCATGACGACGAAAAGGCCGAGGATCACCCTGCCTTATTCGAGCCGGGCAACAACTCCATGCCGCATGCGCACCCGCCGGGCGTGGACGACGATCACCACGGCCCGACACCCAGCGACACGGAAGTCGGGTTGGTGAGCCACGGCCATCCCGACGGCAAGGTGGAGTCGCACCCTGCACCACACACGCCCGTGGCCGATGACGGCCATGCGCACCCCCATTGATCTTCTTGGAGCCCACGCAATGAACGCAACAGCAATCTCGTTCACCCTCGCACTGGCACTGGCCGTCGTGTCCCCCGCAATGGCGCAGGCGACACAGCCGCACGCACATCACCCCGCTGCCGCGGCATCTGCGGACGTCGACGTCCCAGTCACTGCAGAGGCCGCGGTCGCCGTAGCGGAGCGTTTCAACAGGGCCCTGTCTAGCGGCGATCTGGCCACGGTCGAAGCCCTGCTCGCTGCCGACGTTCTCATCCTCGAGTCCGGGGGCGCCGAACGCAGCCGCGAGGAATACATGGGCCATCACGCAGTCAGCGATGCGGCGTTCCTCAAGGGCGCCCATCGCCAGCTGCTCCGTCAGCGCGCACGAGCCGCTGGCGAGTTCGCGTGGGTCGGAACCGAAAGCGAGTTGCATGCCCAGAAGGATGGCCAGCCACTGACCGTCCAGAGCGACGAGACGATGGTGCTGAAGGAGACCGCGGACGGCTGGCGGATCGTCCACATCCACTGGTCCTCGCGGACCAAGCGCTGAGTCGAGAGATTGAAATGACTACGCTCACATTGCACCGTCTGACTTTTGTGGTCCTTGCCGTGGCTGGTCTGGGTGCTTGCACCCAGGATGCTTCATCCGCGCAACCCACAACCTCGCCCTCCGCACAGGTTGTCGTCCAATCAGCCGACGCGACTCCAGCAGCCCTGCCACGCATGACCGTCCACAAGACCCCGACCTGCGGGTGCTGCGGTGTCTGGATCGACCACGTGCAGAAGGCGGGATTCACCGTGGATGTGCACGACATGGATGACCTGGGTCTGGTCAAGGAGCGGTTGGGTGTCCCCTATGCAAAGGGCTCCTGCCACACGGCCGAGATCGGCGGATACGTCATCGAAGGCCACGTTCCGGCCGCGGACATCAAGCGTCTCCTCGAAGAAAAGCCGAACGCACGCGGCCTGGTCCTCCCAGGGATGCCGCTTGGTTCTCCGGGCATGGAGGTCCCGGAGGGACGCCAGCAGCCGTTCACGGTCGAGCTGATACATCGCGACGGAACCACTGAACCGTTCGCACAGCACTGATCCGTCGCAGCAACAGGGGACGGTGTTGCGGGCGCGCCGATTCTCGCCCGCGAGGAAGAAGGAGAACTACATGACTCACCATTCCGCAGCACACCGGCCCCAGGCCATGAACGAGTGCATCGACAACTGCACGCAATGCCATGCGATCTGCCTGGAGACCATCAACTACTGCCTGACCAAAGGAGGTGTTCACGCGGCCCCGGAGCACATCGCCCTGTTGGCGACGTGTGCCGATACCTGCGCAACCAGTGCCGACGCGATGCTGCGCGGTGCCAGCGTTCACGACGTGGTTTGCGGTGCCTGCGCGGAGATCTGCCGCCAGTGCGCCGATGCATGCGACGCCATGAACGACCCTGAGATGACGCGCTGCGCCGAAGTTTGTCGCCGCTGCGCGGAAAGCTGCAGCGCCATGGCAGCGTAATGCGTCGAGGATCCCGCCTGAGCCGGTGGGATCCTCGTCTCGCGAAAGCGGAAGTATCAAGAAAATCCGACAAATCGTGGTTTCAGTGACAGTCCGACATCTAACGCTTGTCGCATCGAACACAGCGCGGCCCCTCCCGAACGGGCTTTGCATCACATTCCAATGAGGATTTATCCATATGAAGTCGTCCAACGTCATTCGCTCCTTCGCGCTCGTCCTCGCAATCGCGGCCGGGCAGTTTTCGCTGCAGGTCGCGCACGCCCACGCCGCGCTGCAGCAGTCCACACCGGCGGCAAATGCGGTGGTGGCCTCGCCAGGCCAGATCGATCTCGTGTTCAACGAGACATTGATTTCGCGGGCGTCGCGTCTCAAGTTGCTCATGAAGCACGGCAGTTCCACCATGCCGATCGAGAATTTCACGACCGAGATCGTCAACAACGGCAAGACCCTGCGTGCCAAGTTGCCTGGACCGCTGGCTCCGGGCGTCTATACCGTGGAATACCGCGCCGTCGGTGGTGACAACCACCCCATGCCGGGCAGCTTCAGCTTCACGGTGCGCTGAGGAGTCGCGAATGTTCGACCTGTCGGCTTATGCACTGAGATTCTTGGAATACCTTGTCATCATGGTTCTTTTCGGGGTTCCACTCTTCGGTTGGTACGGGTCGCGTCGATCGGCACTCGCCGACGCCTTGGCCGGGTGGTCACTCATGGGCGTTCTATTGGCGGGTGCCGTAGCCGGTCTCGTGCTCACCGGGCTCGATGTCGTCTTCAAGACCGCGGGCATCATGGGAATGCCGCTTGCCGAGGTTGATCGCGCATCGCTTGGCTGGTATCTGCTCGAGACGTCCGCGGGCCGGGCAGCCATGGCGAGAGGCGCGCTGCTGGTCGCCCTGATGTTCGTGCTCGGATGGCATCGTCGCCGCGGGAAGGTGGAGACCGCCTTCCCGCTGGGGGCGATGCTGGCGGGCGGCGCACTCGCTTCGCTGGCATGGAACGGCCACGCCGCCGCTGGCGAGGGCTTGGCAGGCGCGGTCCGGCTTGCTGCAGGCATCGTCCATCTTCTCGCGGCAGGCGGCTGGATCGCAGCGGTCCTGATGTTCCTTGCCATGCTGCTGCGCGGCAAAGAGACGAACGGCAGCGGGCGTCTGCGATCAACGCATGACTTTCTGCATGGTTTTTCGACGCTGGGAACGATCTTCGTTGGTGCGCTCATCGTGTCCGGCATCGCGCACTACGGGGATCTCACCGCGTGGTCGTTTTCGGCCCTGTTCCAGAGCACCTACGGGAAGTTGCTGCTTTTCAAACTGGCCCTGTTCGCTGGAATGCTGGGTTTGGGAGCGCTGCACCGATGGACGCTGGTGCCGCGCTTGGAACGAGCGCTGACCAGCGGAGATCCCGCGCAGGAGGTGCGGGCTTTGCGGCAGAGTGTTACGGCTGAGGCCGCGCTGGCCATCTTGATCCTGATTGTTGTTTCAGTGCTCGGGACGCTCAGCCCCGAATAGCTGTGTAACCCGCAATGGCACACTGCCTTGGCAGTCCATCCCCACTAAAGCGAGCATCGGCATGAACTCACCGTCGTCCCATGACCATCACCATTCTGCAGGCGCAGCCCCTGTCGAGGCTGCGGATGGACGGGTCATCACCAATCCCGTCCGCTATACGGACGATGCTCCCCAGCAAGTTGAAGTGACCGCCCCAGCAGCGGTGGCCCAACCCAGCGGTACCCACGCCACGGTCTACACCTGCCCGATGCATCCGCAGATTCGTCAGCCAGGTCCCGGCACCTGTCCGATCTGCGGCATGGCGCTGGAGCCGGAGATGCCCTCGCTGGAGGAGGACGACAATCCAGAGTTACGCGATTTCACCCGAAGGTTCTGGTGGACGTTGCCTTTGACGTTGATCGTCCTGGTCTTGGCCATGCTGGGACACCGTCTGCCCGGCTTGTCCACGCAGGCGCGCACCTGGATTGAGCTCGTGCTGAGCGCCCCGGTGGTGCTCTGGGCGGGGTGGCCTTTCTTTGAGCGCTGCCTACAGTCCATCGGCAATCGCAGCCCCAACATGTGGACGCTGATCGGCATCGGCGTGGCCGCCGCGTTTGGCTACAGCGTGGTGGCCACCGTGGCACCGGACCTGTTTCCGGACTCTTTCCGCGAGCATGGACGGGTAGGGGTCTACTTCGAGGCGGCAGCGGTCATCGTCTCGCTCACCCTGCTCGGACAGCTGCTGGAACTGCGGGCGCGTTCCAAAACCTCGGCGGCCATCAAGTCCCTGCTGGGATTGGCGCCCAAGACGGCTCGCCGCGTCAAACCCGATGGGGGCGAAGAGGACGTTGCGCTGGATCACGTGCACGTGGGTGATCTGCTTCGCGTACGACCGGGCGAGAAGGTGCCGGTCGATGGGGAAGTCATCGAAGGCCGCGCCAGTGTCGATGAGTCGATGCTGACCGGTGAACCCATTCCGGTGGAGAAGGCTGTCGGTGATCACGTTATAGGCGCCACGCTCAACGGGACGGGCGCCTTAGTCATCCGGGCGGACAAAGTCGGATCCGGGACGGTACTGGCGCAGATTGTGCAGTTGGTAGCCCAAGCCCAGCGCTCCCGCGCGCCGATGCAGCGTATGGCGGACAAGGTGGCGTACTGGTTTGTCCTGGCCGTGCTGGCCACGGCGGTGCTCACGTTCTTCGGATGGGGTCTGTTTGGACCCGAACCGTCCTGGACCTTTGCCGTCCTCAATGCCGTATCGGTTCTGATCATTGCTTGCCCGTGTGCCTTGGGTTTGGCTACCCCCATGTCGATCATGGTCGCCACTGGCCGCGCTGCGCAGGTCGGGGTCCTGTTCCGCGATGCTCAGGCGATCGAGCAGCTACGTCTGATCGACACGTTGATCGTGGACAAGACCGGTACGTTGACCGAGGGGCGTCCAGCCTTTCGCGACACGCTCTCCAACGCCGGCTTCGACGCCGATCAGATCCTTTGTTTGGCCGGCAGCTTGGAGCAGGGCAGTGAGCACCCCTTGGCCGAGGCCATCGTGGCTGAAGCCCAGCGACGTGGCTTGAACCTGGTGGCCGCCCAAGATTTTGATTCGCTCACCGGCCAAGGCGTCCGCGGGCGCGTGTCCGATCAGGATGTCGTGCTCGGCAACCAAAGCCTGATGGCGTCGGTTGGCGCCGATGTAGCACCTTTGCAAAGCAGCGCCGAGCGTCTTCGGAAAGAAGGCGCTAGCGTGATGTTCCTGGCGGTCAATGGTCGGTTGGCCGGCGCCATTGCGGTGGCTGATCCCATCAAAGCCACGACCTTGCCTGCCTTGAACCTGCTACGTGCCGATGGCCTGCACGTGGTGATGGCCTCCGGTGACGCACAGGCGACGGCCGAGGCCGTGGGGCGCACGCTGGGCATCGAGGATGTGCGTGGTGGCGTCAAGCCGCAGGACAAGGCCGACCTGGTCCAGCAACTCAAAGCCCAGGGTCGTCGCGTGGCCATGGCTGGCGATGGCATCAACGATGCGCCGGCCCTGGCGGCAGCCGATGTGGGCATCGCGATGGGGACGGGCACGGATGTGGCCATGTCCAGCGCCCAGCTCACCCTGGTCAAGGGTGATTTGAGGCGCATCGTGCAAGCCCGTGCCATCTCGTCTTTGACGGTGGCCAATATGAAGCAGAACCTGGGCTTCGCCTTCGTCTACAACGCCATCGGCGTGCCTATCGCCGCCGGCTTGCTGTATCCCAGCTTCGGCCTTTTGCTCAGTCCGATGATGGCGGCCCTGGCCATGAGCCTGAGCTCGGTTTCGGTGGTCACCAATGCCCTGCGTTTGTCCGGCTCCACCGTTGTTGCCCCCCCCCACCCTGACCGCGCCGATGAGCCTGCGCGCGGCCATTCCTGTCACTGATGGCTCATATCCCACAAGGAGTACTGCAATGAAGCGTTATGCCTCCCTCTCGATGATGGCCTTGTTCCTGATGGCGGGCGCGGCCTTCGCCGGCGGCCAGACCACCACGCCCACCACCGACCACGGTCAGCACAAGCCGGCGGCGGCCGATGCCGATTTCACCAAGCTCGATGCCAACAAGGACGGCTCGCTGTCCAAGGAAGAACTGGCCAAGCACAAGCTGGCGCCGCACTTTGGCATGCTCGATAGCAACAAAGATGGCAAGCTGAGCCCGCAGGAATTCGCTGCCGGCAAGGGTATGTAAGTGTTCTCAGCCCGGGAGCTGTTCCAACAGTTCGCGGGTTCTTCCGCCGTTCTGCCATTCCCACGGAGATTGTTATGTCCTCTTCGCACGGTACGCACGAAAACGCGCAAGACCCGCAGTCCCAGCACGCAAAACCGCACGCCTCACACCAACCTGCCCACCAGGCACAACAAGGGCATCAAGGCCATTACGGCCGCCTGTTGTTGATGATGGGCCTGTCTTTCGTGGCCATGTACGCATTGATGTACGCAATGGTCGATCAGTGGGCTAACGTCTATAACAACGTGAACCAGTTCTACATGGCGGGCCTGATGGCCGCTCCCATGCTGCTGATCGAGCTGTGGCTAATGTCCAGCATGTACCCCGATCGCCGACGCAATCTGATTCTGGCTGGTCTGACGGTGGCGTTCATGCTGTTCTGCTGGTGGGGCATTCGCACTCAAGCAGCGGTCACTGACAAACAGTTCATCCGTTCGATGATTCCCCACCACGCTGGCGCCATCCTGATGTGTGAGGAGAATCGTCTGAAGGATCCTGAGTTGGTGAAGCTCTGCCAGGACATTATTACCTCGCAGACACAGGAGATCGCGCAAATGAAGCAGTTGCTGGCTGAGCGTTCCCATTAGCTCACTGCCTTTTGCCAGCCGATATCACTTCACTGAGCCTGCGCACTGACCATTCGGTGGATCAAACGCGCGGCCACACGTGCGGTGGCTTGATCCGGATCCAGGGGCGGACACAGTTCCGCCACGTCGACCACACGTACCTTGCCCGAGGCCATGACCAGATCCAGCAGGGCTTCCAGGACCTCCAGACTCACCCCGCGTGGGTTGGGGGCGCTCACGCCCGGGGCCACCACCATTGAGTACGCCGGCAAGATCACCAGCGGCTTGGGTAGCTACACCCAGTGGCGTGGCTTGGGCTCACTGCGTATGGGCAAGAACCGTTGGACCGGCGTCTATTCGGCGCAGTACATCGGCAGCGCGGACGACATCATCGCCGTGCCCGACACGATCGGCTCGCATGTGTCCAGCGTGGTGTACCACAGCCTGCAACTGAGCTACGGCATCAAGAAGAAGTGGGATATCTCCGCCGGCGTTGAAAAAGTGCTCGATAAGAAGGCGCCGTTCGTGAAGAACAACCCCAACACCGACACCGACACCATGACGTACGACTTGCTGGGTCGTCGCTGGAATGTCCGCTTTGGTTACCACTGGTAAGCCACGATCACGAGGAGCTACACATCATGAGAAACACGCAACTATCCGCCACACTACTGCTGTTCGCTGTGGCCGGCAGTGCCGGTGCGCACGACCTGTTTGTCGCTTTCTCCAAGCCTGGCACCGCAGCGGGCGAGGCGAACACAGCGTTGGTGAACAATGGCACCTTCGATGAAAGTGCAGGTGCAGTCACCCGAGCGCGTCTACAGGACGTTTCGCTGAGTCAGGGCGGCGCTAAGGCTGCACCGGACTTGGCCAGTTGGAAAGAGGTCGGCAAGCAGAGCCAGCTCACCGTGCATCCGGCGGGCGAGGGCACCTATCTGCTGGGGGTCTCGACGATGGCCTCCACCAGCACGCGTACGGCCAGCGAGTTCGGCAAGTACCTGGAGTTGGAAGACTTGCCCGATACCCTGGCCACCTATGATGCGAGCAAGTTTCCCAAAGGGGTCACCTATAGCTATACCAAGCATGCTCGTACCATTGGACAGGTGGGCACAAAACTGACCGACGATTTCGCTGCCTCGCTGGGCTATCCGCTGGAGATCCGCTTGGCCCGCAATCCTGGAAGCGTGAAGGTCGGCGAACAGCTGTCGTTCCAGGTGCTGCAGCAGGGCACGCCAGTGCCCAACCTACGCGTGTACGTCGGTCATCGTGCTGACGCACCGGTCAAGGGTGGGCACGGTAGCGCTACGCTCCTGCGCACCGATGCCCAAGGCCAAGCCAGTTTCCAGGTGACCACCGCCAAGACCTGGTACATCCACACCAATCACATGGTGCCCTCTACACAAAAGGGTTTGGATTTTGTGTCGGATCGGGCGTCGCTGAGCTTTGAGATTTCCCCGCACGCCGGGCACTGATAAGTAAGCATGTAGGCGGTACTCTCCCCTTTGACGCCAGTCATGACTTCTTCCATGACTGGCGTCTTTTTGTGGGGACTTACCTCAAGTGCTCAGTCTGTCTCTCATTGGTCGCCCCGCGCCGCGCGCAATCCACGTCGCCGCACTAGATAGAACGCTGCGGGAATCACCACCATAGAGAGCACCGGTGCGGTGAGCATGCCACCCAGCATCGGCGCGGCGATACGTTGCATGACCTCCGAGCCGGCACCGGCACCGACGAAAAGCGGAAACAACCCGGCCAGGATGACGGCTACCGTCATCGCCTTCGGGCGCACCCGTTGCACGGCGCCTTCGTAGATAGCCTCTTGCAGGGTAGACACATCTTCCGGCGCACCGCTGGCCAAGCGCTGCTCCCAGGCATGACGCAGGTACAGCAGCATGATGACGCCGAACTCAGCCGCAACGCCGCCCAGGGCGATGAATCCGATCATGCTGGCCACCGAAATCGCATGGCCCAGCCCCCAGATCAACCAGAAACCGCCCACCAACGCCAAGGGCAAGCTGAGCAGGATGATGGATACATCGCTAAGCCGGCGAAATACCATCCAGATGACCAGGAAGATGATCGCCAACGCCGCGGGCACCACCCATTGCAGGCGTGCCAAAGCCCGTTGCAGATACTCGTACTGCCCCGACCACGCCAGACCATAGCCGGCAGGCAAACTCACCTGGGTCTGCACCGCGGCTTGCAGTTCCTGGACCACCGATCCCAAGTCGCGATCGGCCACATCCACGTAGATGTAGCCCACCAACCGGCCGTTATCGCTCTTGAGCATCGGCGGGCCTGGGCTGATTGACAGCTCCGCCACCTGGCTCAAGGTCAGTTGCACACCGCCTGGCGCGATCAGCGGCAGATCCTGCAAGGCCTGCAACGAGTCACGCTGGCCACGGGGGTAGCGCAAGACGATGGGATAGCGTTCGCGCCCCTCGATCGTTTCCCCGATTGGATCACCGCCAACGACCGTGGCAATCAGTTGCTGGAGTTGGCCTTGAGTGAATCCGTAACGTGCAGCGATTTCCGGGCGCACCTGTACATCGACATAGCGCCCACCCGTGACGCGTTCGGCCAGTGCCGAACTCACGCCGGGCACAGTCTTGGCCACCTGCTCGATCTGCTGGCTCAGGCGCTCGATCTGCTCCACATCGGGTCCGGAGACCTTGATCCCAATCGGGCTCTTGATGCCGGTGGCCAACATATCGATGCGATTGCGAATGGGCGGGACCCATAGGTTGGTCAGACCGGGAATCTTGACCGCTGCGTCCAACTCCTGGCGTAGCTTCTGGGGGGTCATGCCCGGGCGCCATTGATCCCGCGGCTTGAAGGTCACGGTGGTCTCAAACATTTCGATCGGTGCCGGATCGGTCGCACTTTCGGCACGGCCCGCCTTGCCGAACACGTGCTCAACCTCCGGTACGGTCTTGATCATCCGGCCCGAGAGCTGGAGCAACTGACGGGCCTTGTCGGCGGACAGGCCGGGCAGGGCCGTGGGCATGTACAACAGGCTGCCTTCTTCCAAGGGCGGCATGAACTCACTGCCCAACCGGCTAAAGGGGATCAAGGTGAGCACTAGCAGCAGGCCGCTGAGCAGCAAGGTGACACCGGGATGTTTGAGGACCCACAGCAGGATGGGCCGATAGCCAGCGATCAGGATGCGATTGATGGGGTTCTGCTGTTCCGGGCGGATGCGGCCGCGGATCAGGTAGCCCATCAAGACGGGGATCAAGGTCACCGACAACCCTGCTGCGGCGGCCATCGCGTAGGTCTTGGTGTAGGCCAGAGGCGAGAACAATCGCCCTTCCTGCGCCTGCAGGGCAAAAACCGGCACGAAAGACAGGGTGATGACCAGCAAGCTGGCGAACAGGGCCGGTCCGACCTCGGCCGCCGAGCGGGCCATCAGCTGCCAGCGCTCCTCACCCTGAGGTTCCCGGCCGTGCGCCTCCCGCCAGTGCTCCAGATGCTTGTGTGCATTTTCGATCATCACCACCGCTGCATCGACCATCGCACCAATGGCGATGGCGATGCCGCCTAATGACAGCAAGTTGGCGGAGATCCCCTGGGCGTGCATCACGATGAAGGCCGCCAGGATACCCAAAGGCAGGGTGATGACGGCCACCAACGCCGAGCGTAGGTGCCACAGGAACAGCAGGCATACCAGCGCTACGACCAGAAACTCTTCGCCAAGCTTGTGGGTGAGGTTGCGTACCGCATCCTGGATCAGCTCGGAGCGGTCGTACACCGGCACCACTTCCACGCCCTCGGGCAAGCTGGATTGCAACGCCTGCAGTCGCGCTTTGACGTTCCGAATGGCCCCCAAGGCATCCTTGCCGGTCCGCAGGACGATCACGCCGCCGGCCACCTCACCTTGACCATCCAACTCTGCGATACCACGACGGAAGACCGGCCCGCGACTGATCGTGGCCACCTCGCCGAGCAGGACGGGGATGCCGTCGTTGCCGGTTACCGGCACCTGTTCGAACGCCTCCTGTGTGCGCAGGTAGCCTTCGCTGCGCACCATCAGTTCGGCTTCGCCTTGTTCGATCACCGAGCCCCCGGTAGCGCCGTTGGCCGCATCCACCGCCTCGATGAGCTCGGCCACCGTCAGTCCACGGGCCGCCAACGCCTGCGGATCGGGCTGGATCTGCCAGGCGCGCACCGCACCGCCCACACTGGCTACTTCAGCCACGTCCGGCACGGTTTTTAGCTCATAACGAAGAAACCAGTCCTGCAACGCACGCAGCTGCCCCACATCACGTTGACCTGTCCGATCCACCAAGGCGTACTGGTAGATCCAGCCCAGTCCTGTCGCATCAGGACCCAGCGCCGGATTCACATTCGGCGGAAGTCGATCGCGTACCTGGCTCAAGTACTCGAGCACTCGAGAGCGCGCCCAGTAAAGATCAGTGGCATCGTCAAACAGGATGTAGACGAATGAATCACCGAAGAAGGAGAAGCCGCGTACCGCCTTCACGCCCGGCACGGACAACATCGTGGTGGCCAACGGGTAGGTGACCTGGTCTTCGATGATGCGCGGGGTTTGCCCCGCCCATTGCGTGCGGATGATGACCTGGGTATCGGACAGGTCCGGCAGCGCATCCAGCGGCGTGTTCTTTACCGACCAGATACCGACCACCGCCAGCAGCGCGGCGGCAACCAGCACCAGCACGCGATTGGCGATGCAAGCATGGATCAGGCGCGCGATCATGGTGTGCCCTCCATCGCTTCGGACATGACCTCGCTTGCCTGGCAATCAGCGGCTGCGGCGGGGCCGAACTTGGGTACCAACTGCATATCCATGAACGGTGACTTGCCCGGCTTGTCGAAATGCTTCTCCGGCACCATCGGGTCATACCAGTACTGCACCGGGCAGCGCGGCGGCGTAGAGGTGGAGGTGTCTGGCGCGACAGGCGCCGGCTGTCTGGACGGTGACGGCACGACAGTGCGTGGTTCGTGCCCGGCGTCATGGCGCTCGTGCACACCTGATGCGCTGGCAGGGCGTGTCGGTTGTGCAGCACCCAGGCGCTCCAACGCACCGGAGAGACTGGCTTCGGAGTCGAGCAAGAACTGACCCGAGACGACCACGCGTTCACCACCGGCCAAGCCTGCCACGATCTGCGTGCGCCCTTGCACGCTACGTCCCACACTCACCCGCACTGGCCGGAAGCTCCCGTCCGGATCCTGCACGATGACCCGGCTGTCCCGCCCGGTGGCGATCAGCGCCTCCGTGGGAACGACTGGCAGGGCCTGCTCGGCGTCGGGCTGCACCAGAACCTCGGCGAACATGCCCGGCACCAGCCGACGCTGCGGGTTGCGCAGCACAATTCGCGCCCGCTGCGTGCGACTAGCCATGTCGACCTGGGGAAGCAACGCCTGGATCTGTCCGGCAAAGCGCTCTGCCGGCCAGGCACTGACCGTGGCCTGCACTGAGGTCCCCGGCCGCAAGGTGCCCAGCGCTGCCTGGGGTACCGAGGCCTCCAGCCACAACGTGTCCAGCCCATTGATCTTGAACAGTGGCGTACCGGGCATCACCGTCTGTCCCTCGCGTGCCAGGATCTCGGTCACGACACCACTGTGGTCTGCGCTAAGCACGACGCCACTTCTGGCCGAGGCGCCAGAAGGAACACCCAACGAACGCAACCGTTGTTGCGCCGCACCCTGCAGCTCACGCGCGCCCGCGGACTGAGCTTGGCTCAGGGCATGTGCTTCGGCGATGGCCGCGTTCCATGCCGGGGCCTGCACGGTGGCCAGCGTTTGACCACGACGAACCTCGGTAAACGGCGCCTTTACCTGCACGTGGGTGATCAAGCCTTCCATGCGCGCACTGATCACGCTTTCCTGGGTCAGATCCCACGTCAGTGTGCCCGGCACGCGTACGGCAGTCCCTAGTAACTCTACCGTCACTTCCTGAGTGCGTATGCCCACGTTCTGCTGCAGGCGCGGATCGATCTGCGTTCCGCCCCCTATGGCCTCATCTGCGTATTTGGGCAGCAACTCCATATCCATGAACGGAGATTTGCCCGGCTTGTCGAATCGCTGCTCCGGCGCCATGGGGTCGTACCAGTACAGCACCTTGCGTGCTTGATCTGCGACGCTCGTGCCGGGGGGCGGGGTGGTATCAGAGGTTCGAGTCATCCAGGCGTAGCCGCCGGCAAAGCCGAGCGCCAGCAACCCGAGGGCCACGGCGAGCTGTGTGAGACGCGTCTTGGTCGGGCTCATGGCGTGTTCTCCTCATGGGGTAGCAGATAGGCCAGTGCCGCCCAGGCACGGCCCTGTTCGCCCAGCAGACGGGCGTTCTCCAGGTGCAATTCGATCTCATCGCGCCGCGCTTCCAGCCACGGCTGCAGGTCGGCACCGGCGCCGTAGGCGGCCAACGCCGTGCGTGCACGATCGCGCGCCAAAGGCAGGCTCTGCGTGTTCTGGCGCTCCAACTGGCCGGTTAACCCGCGCCATCGCGCTATCGCGCGTTGCACCGACTCGGCTTGGATGCGCCGGGCCTCATCGCGCTCTGCGGACACCGCCTCCAGCTCGGCCCGCCGTGCCGCGATGCCTCGTGCTTGGCGGTTCTTCTGGAACAGCGGCAGGCCCACACCCACTTCCACCATGAGCATGTCGCTGCGCGCCATGCCGTCGGGTGCGCGCTCGCGACGTCCGTAGGTGAGCTCCACACTCCAATCCGGGCGGGTTTCGGCCACGGCCGCATCCACCTGGGCCTGGGCTAAGCTCTCGCGTGCCTCCCAGCCCAGTAGTGGCGTGTGTTGGTCCAGTTTGGCCAGCAGTTGGGTGGGCTCCAATGGCAACTGCGAAAAATCCGGTGCCGCACCACTGGCCAAGATCGCCTCTGGTGCAATACCCAACCACCGCGCCAGGCCGGCCTGCGCGGCGGCGTGCTCCGCATGTACCTGCTCCAGGCGATTGTCCAACTGCAGTAGGGCGGCCTGGGCGGCAAGCACATCACTGGCCCCGGCCGTGCCGCCTGCCAAGCGAGCACGCGCCGCACGCTCGGCTATACGGGCCGGCTCGCGCAGACCTTCCAACGCATCTACGGCTTGCTGCGTACTCCACAGCTCGATCCAGGCCAGCGCGGCCGCTTGGGCCACCATCTGCTGTTCGGCCATCGACAGTGAGCGCGCTTGCGCCAGCGTCGCTTGCGCCAACGCGTGCTCGGCACGTCGTTTCGCACGCGCAGGAAACTCCTGCATCAGACCGATTTGCTGGGTGGTCATCTCATCGGCCCGCAAGCTGAAGGCATCGGGTCCGCTGACGGGCCAGTTCGCCAGCCCCACGATCAAACGTGGGTCGGGAAGCGCGCCAGCACGCGTGGCTTCTTCGGTACTGGCATCGATCTGCGATCGGCGCACCTGCAGGGTTGGGGCGTTAGCAAGCGCCCGTTGTAGGGCTTCTGTGTAGCTGATCGGGATAGCGGGCGATGCCGCCAGCACAGGACCACTGAGCGCCAGGGCAAACACGAACCCACACGCCATCTTGCGCCTTGCACGCAAGAAGAAAGACATCTCCATAAGACCTCCGGGAAACGACAACGAGCGCGCTGCAACGCATGCAGCACGAGCACGGGTCAATCCAGGAGGGGGCTTAAATCAGCAGGCTACAGAAGCGCTGCAGGGGAGGCGGATCGGACACGCACACCGGAACATCCCGATACAACTGCGCGTGTACCGGTGGCAACAGAGCCTGCACCAGCGCGAAGGCGGCCAGCGCGGGCTGGTAAGGCACTTGAGGGGCCTTCGCATCGGCCGTGGCGATGTGATCGCGCTGGCAATGCTGGTCGCACAACGCCGGAGCATCGGGATCCGGCGTGGACATCTCTTCGCAACCGACCATCAGGGTCGCTTGTCCAGCTTCCACCGATTCCAGCGGACAGGCGTAAGCCACCAGCGCGAGTTGCTGCAGCAGCAGCGCCCACAGTCCCAGCCATGCCAGTCGGGCACGAGAACGGGGTCGCCGCCATCGCCTCAGCAGCCTCACCATGACAGCTCCCGCACGCCCGAAGCAGCGCCTGCGGACGCTGGGCAGATCAGGGCAGGGGACGTGCGAGCTCTCATGATGGCCAGTCTAGCCCTCTTGGGGCCGACTGTCATTGATCAGGATCAAGCCCTCGCGCGGACTCAGCGGTGGCATCCGCCGCAGCAGGAGGATGCGACGGCCGGGGCGGCCGGCGTACCAGCCTCAGAAGGGAGCACCGCAGCGATCACATAGCCTTGCCGCTGGATAGCCTCAACCGCCTGTTCTACGGCAAGCAGGCCCTCGATCTTGACCACGCCACTGCCCAGATCGACGTCCACCTGGGCGTGGGGGTCAAGGGCCTGAATGGCTTGGGTGACCGTTCGGACACAGTGACCACAGGTCATACCTTCAACAACGAGATTCATGGACAACCCTCCAAAAGCATCGGCGGTTTGCCGACGGCGTGACGATGAGCCTTCCCACGGTGGGAAGGTCAAACGACAGGCAAGTTGAGTGGTAATCCGTCCCGCGTTGTTGACCTTCCCATCATGGGAAGGCTCAGGCTACCTGCTCGTTCCTATTGGCCCTCACTCCATGGACATAACGCTCACTTATGCGAATTAAGTTATTGATTATATTACATTAATACAGGAATCGCAAGGTCTGTAGTTGCACCGTGCCCTGGCCGGCCACAAACGCGATAAGCTAAGCATTCCTTAGTGCTAGTCATTCTTGATGTCATGACGATGCCATCTGAGCGCACCCGCAATGTGCTGCAGGCGGGCGCGTTCCTCAGGCAGCTAGCGGCCAGCCAAGCCGTGCCTAAAGAGGTGCGGCAAGAGGCATATCGACTGCTGCGGCACTATCCAACCGTCAGCGACATCGAGGCGATTGCTGAGCACGAAGAGCGGCTGCGAGCGCTGACCCAGTCGGCCTTCGTACGACCCTACCTGAGCAGCGAGATCGAGGCGGATTGGTTCTCCGGGTACCCGCTTGGCCCTCATCGCATCTGACCATGAAGCAACCGAGCAGGCCGCGTGGAAGAGGGACTACGTCTGCGGAGACAGCGCTGGAGGCTTCCTTTGAACGGGCCCGCGACAGTGCGGCCGAGGAACGCGCATTCTTCAAGCGACTGATGGATGCGATCGTGTACGTGCATGCGCCCATCTCGGACGACGCGCAGACACTGCGGCTGGTCCAGTTCCGCCATCCTGACGGTTTCGATGCGATCCCTTTCTTTACCTCGCTCGACAAGGCGCAGGCGGCCAGCTCGTCTGCTGTCAGAATTCTGGGAGTTTCAGGCCGTGAGCTGCTAACCGGTACTCGCGGCGCGACGTTGATGCTCAATCCCAACTACGGCGGCGTTGTCCTGTACCCGGAAGAGGTTGCGACATTGTTGGATACGGGCTTTCTGGCCAGGGTGGAACGTCTGGCGCCGGCGGAGTTCGCGGTGAGACCTGCCCAGGCCGCGCCGGCTTGGCTCGCTCCGGCCATCAGCGGCAGCCTTGAGCACGCCGACTTCGTCTCGTCGGCCTATCTCCTGGAAACTCACTCGTCAGGGGGCGTCGAACAGCCTCCCGGTCTGTTGATCTGGCTGGTGGTGGACCTGGCTTTCGCCGAGCGGGCGGCTCGTCTGGTGACCACCGCCATACAGCCCTTATGCTCAGATTTGGACGTCATCATCGACTTGGCGGTCCACGACGTATCGCTGCCTTTGCCGGCGGGCTTGGATGATCCCCAGATCCTGCCCATATTTTTTCACGAGAATCAAGCCAACTTGAGCACAGCTCATCGGCCTATGAGCCCTGAAGATAAGCTACTAGCACTCCTTCCGGGATTGACCGAGGAAGAGAAGGAACGGCGGACCCGCGAGGGTATGGCCGACGTCGACGCTGGACGTACGATCCCGCACGAGGAACTACTGCAATGGATCAGGCGACGGTCAGAGCCTTCTTGAAGGTTTCCGTTGGGTCAGGAGCGTGGAAACTCTTGAATCCAATATTCAAGAAGGGCACGCGTGCCTGAGCAGTACTCCAGGAATGCCTGTGTCACGCGGCTTCTGGTTCAATCAAGCCTAGGTCTGTAATCCACGAACTGCCTGACGTCGAGGGGTGTTTCCTCGTTGAATCATGGTGTTAGAGACGATTCGGCTGTTTTTCTCACGAATCCCTGCCGACCTTCTTGAAAAACTGAACCAGACCTACCCAAACGCTTCCGTAAGGCAGGTGGTGAGAGGGCAGGTTAAGCACATCAGGGATAGCAATCCCAAGGAGATAGAAGCGCTACGACAGGAGGCCAACGATCAACTTCCTACTATCGCCGAGCTAAAGAGGGTCAGTGCGGTTGATCCAGAGTTCCGGATGGAAAACAGCTTCTTTGGGCCCAAGCCAGTCATCACCGCCCGCATCATCAACCGCTCAACACTGCCATTGAGCGAAGCGAGCTGGAATGCGGCGCTGTACATCAATGGCGATGTACAGCCTGTAGCCACGTCGAAGGTGCGCAGCGATTTCCGTTCCATCGAAGGCCTCAAGCCCGAACACCATGTTACGGCTCGATTCACTGTCGGATTCGTCAAGGGCGATAAGGCCTGGACCACCTTGGCGATTCGTCAAGCTACATCCACACGCGTCGAGCTGGAGATGATCCCTGAGACAGCAATGGACTTTACGGACAAAGCCTATCTAAGTGCCGATCTTCAGAAGCGCATTGATTTCCTTGAGAACCAACTCAAGCAAGCGAGCGAGTTCGAAGATGTCTGATGCTACCAAGCCCCGCCGGCGGATCACCCTCCGGCGGGGCTTGGTAGCGGTACCGACGTTCACCCCCGCCAAAGAGGACCATTACACAATGCGCCCGTCCATCCTCGCCTTGGACTTAGAAGGAACGCTGATTTCCAACGCTGTAAGCCAGATCCCGCGCCCGGGCCTCTACGAATTTCTGGAGTCGGCAAAGTCGCTCTTTGAGGGTCTAGTCATCTTCACCACAGTTCCGGAGCCTAGATTTCGCGAGATTGCCGACCTATTGGCTTGCGAAGGAGCGGCCCCGGGTTGGTTTGCCCGCTTGCCATACATAGACTGGACTGGGCCGACGAAGGATCTTGCCAACGTTTCCCAGCCCATCGGCTCTGCATGGCTACTAGATGATTACGCCCCCTATGTACAACCGGGACAGGAACATTGCTGGGTCCCGGTTCAACTGTTTTGTTCTCCTTACCCCGAGGACGACGCGGGACTGGACGATGCCATCGAGGCAATCCGTAAGCGACTGAACGAGTACTAGAGGGCCATCTCTTGGCCAGCGTCCAATGGGCCACAGGCTCGCCGGTCAACCAAGGTCCAGCGCTTCGTTGGAGAACCGTCGATATAGACCTGGGGGGGCGTTTACCGCGATAGAGTCCTGAGCCCCCTCAAACCATCTCATGGACCCGTGGCAGCTGGTCGGTCTACTCAGACTAGAAGCTAAAGCTGCCAACTGCCGCTAGGTTCCAGCCAGTACGCCATGCCCAGCGGCAGGAAAGTCTCCATTGCAACGTCCAGGATCAACGGCTGACGCCAACCCTGACCAGGCAAGAAGCAAAAATCCTTCCGGGCGAGGGTTCCAGCTTGCTCGCGTCCAGCTAACCAGATGCATCTGCGTTTTATCTCGCGATCAAGTGCTCGCCTCGCGGCATGCTCATCCAAACCGCTTTGTATGAACTCCGAGGCAGAATTTCGCATGCTCGCCCACAGCACGTAGCGCTTACGCCCCAAGCTGAGCGCATTCCATTCAGGCGATCCAATCGACTGAAGCCCGTCGCCTAGCTTCGGGTCCAACCGATGCTTCCGCAGAAGGTTTGCCAAGTACGCTCGAGCTTCGGTGGATGCCAGTGAAATTCCGAGATTCCGCCTCGCACTGGGCGTGCACTCAGCCGCCCACTGGGTGAGCGACCGGGTCAATGCCGACTCAAGGTTCAAGTCACTGCGAGACCACGGAGATTTGTAGGACCAAGCCAGGGGCTCATACAGAGATCTTGCGGCAAGCCGAGAACATTCGACTGGTTCGCGATGGAGGACGCGCAGCGTCGCAAGCGTGTCAAGTGCCTGCGAGGCCAACCCCTCAGCAGCTACCGGCGAACTAGCCGTTCTTGAGCGCTCTAGCGCGCACCACGCGCACGCAAGAAAGGGACCTATTGAACGAACGAAATTGTCCAGTTCTGGCCAGGGCGCGATGAGGGTCGGTTGGCTAACGACATAGGCCACACAGCCCTCAAATCGCGATACCAGTTGTCAGGATATCAACCTGCCCACAGACTGTCTATCTGACTTTCCGATATTGACCCTTAGGTGTTCTCTCCAGTTCAACGATATCTGAACATCCGATATCCTAGCCGTGCAGCGAATGAGCGGGGAGCGCCCCGGCGCACGACGCAGAACGTTACCGCATGTTGGGAGAGCCGAAATGATGCGCACCAGCGCTAGCCACCCGTTACTGATTGCAGAGTTGCCTGTTGGAGCCCATGGAGGCGGCATAGGGGTGACATTTGCGCCAGGCAAGTACCAGGAAGTCGCCATGACTGGAGCATGGGCGAGAGACCTAGATGTGGACGTCTCGGCTATTCAGGACTGGGGTGCCACTCACCTCGTCACCTTGCTTGAGCCTTGGGAGCTCAAGGACCTTCGAATCGAGAGCTTACCGGCGATAGTGGCGGGGAAGGGCATCTCTTGGCATGGACTGCCAATCACTGATGGAGCCGCACCAGACGACAGACTCCTCAAAGATTGGCTACAGCTAAGTGCTGAGCTCGTCGCTGACATGCTGAGCGGTCAAAGGATCGTGGTCCACTGCAAGGGGGGGTTGGGACGCGCGGGAACGGTCGCTGCCATGCTTTTGCTGCAGTCTGGCGAGGCCAAGCGGGCATCGGATGCCATCCACATGGTGCGGCATGCCAGGCCAGGCGCAATCGAAACGATTGCTCAAGAGGAGTTCCTAGAGTACTGGGCGCAGAGCCTTCACCCGGGCGGAGCTTGACCACTCAGGTGCGCAGTCAGGAACTCAAGGACGAGTTGCCTGTGGATCCAGAACTCGAGGGCTTCTTAGGTCTGGATCCAGAAATCGACGGCGTCTCCATAGTGGATCTTCGCGAGGGTTCAGGGCACATCAAAAATTCGCTGCCTCGAAAGCTAAGAACCTTGCTGTCGCACGAATCAGGGTCTTGTGCTGGGGCCGGACCAGCGCTATCGCTGACTAAGGCAGGGCAACCTCCAGGGACTGTACTGCGACGGCGCGATCAATAGACATCTGTCAGATGTATCGCCACCACTATCGATCTAATGAATGCTGACTCAGCCGATGCGTGCTGCCTTAGGAGTTACGATCTGACTGCACTCGTGGCCGAGGCGAAACGCCACGACGTACAGGACCGTGGCATCCATCGGCATACCTGAGCCCATCCGAATGACGACCTTACGCTGACCGTGCGACAGTGATACTCCCAGTTCCCGCAGGACCTCAATGCGCTGCTGCAGCCCGTCGTAGATGTCTAGCTTGTCGACTTCTGAATACAGGTCTTGGCAGTCGCGATACTCACGGTAGTAGTCGACCAGTGCAGCAAACTCGCTCGCCGCCTCGCGCGACAGCTCGAAAGCCGGTTCGGACAGATCCATGTCGCACGAAACGATCAGGCTGGCCAGCTCGCGCCCAGCAGCAAGCGGGGACACCGCCAGGGTGATGTAGTCGCGCTCAAACTGCGCTTGCGCCGCCTGCAGTTCCTCGTCTGTCGGCAGCGAGAAAGGCTTGTTGAGTGCATCGATGTCATTGAAATCGAAGGCGCGCGCCAGTGCGCGACGGGTGTCGAAACTGGCCGAGTCACCCTGCTCAACCCGCTGAACTGTTCGCACGTTCAGGCCCGAGATCTCGGCCAATTGTTCTTGCGACCAATGACGCAACTGGCGGAACTGGCGAATGCAGGCGCCAACCTCAGCAGCGGTAAGCAGGCGAGGCGGGGTCTTGGTGGTCATAGAAGATAACTCCGGAGGGGTAGGGAGCCCAGATTAGGAGGGTGCCGAACTTGGAAACATGACAGTCGCCCGACAGGCCCCCGACACAGATCAACTGCCAGGACTTGCCCCAACGAGAAATCCGGGGCAACTGCTTATGCGCCCGTGATGTTCTCCCCGTGCCCCCAGAGGGGGGCGAGGCCCAACTGCCTAGTCACTCACCACAGACCCCACCCTAGACGCGCAGGCGATCCGGGACAGCTCTATGGCGAGGGCTGATGGGGGGTCAATGGCTCCAACTCTGGCAAAACACCCCCAAATTGATGATGCAGTGCATTCATCCATGCCAGAACTGGTTCGCCTGGCCACAGGTGCGCCAGATTCAGAAGGGTTAGCATGGCAAGCGCATTGCTGTTCATGGCCACCCCCGCCAGAAGCGCGCCCGGGTAGCCATTTAACTGCCTTGCCAAGGGGTGAATCCCGGCATGGAGATAGGAGTTCAAGCCGACATAAAGGCATTGTCTGGCTCTGCCCAACAACTGTGATGCTCCTCGGGGCCCAGAGGACTCAAGCTTTACGAGCATGTCCTGAACGCCAGGGAGCCTCTTTGCCGCTTGCTGACTCTCCAGAGTCAGGGGCGCAAGAAGCTTCTCGATGTCGGTGTCGGTAGCTGCATAACATGCCCAGGTTGCACGCACGAGGGCCTCATACTGGGACCGGACCAGCGAGATTGCTGACTGGGGCAGAGTAGCGATCAGGGACTGTACTGCCACGGCGTGATCAAGGGACATCTGGCAAAGTGCCGCCACCGCCGTCGATCTTCGGTCACGTCCATGCTCTATCTCCATCCAAGCGGCTCGAATTTCACCCAAGAGCTCTAAGGAGCCCTCCAGCACAGACGCCCGATCCTGGTCAGCCGATTGAGGCACAAGTCATCCTAGAATCGTGATCTGCAGGCAAGAGTAACGGCTCGTCCATCGGGCAAAGCCCTCAGTTGGCCGGCTGGGCTGCAGCATCTGTTAGCCGGTAATCTCTGCATTGCATCATCCGTGCATCAGCAATTTCTGCGTTGCGTCAGTCGCAAGTCAAATTTTTCTGCAATGGACCGTCTTGCACTGAAATTTTATTCCTCAAAAGCTGAAATCTCTGCAATGGCACCCTAAGAATGTCTGCGATGAACAGCGTTCTGGTCCGCGCGCGATTGCTTCCTATATTGCAACCATACGCTCAGCCAGCCAACCGCCGGGATCCATGATCGCGCGAGCGGACGATCCCGGTCGCAAATGGCTGGCTGCCGTCACTCTCGTGGCTTTGAGCGATCAAGGGGAGCAGTCTGGCCCACGTGTCGAACAGAAGCCTTGGATCTTGGTGGATCAGAAGCGAAACCCGCAGCGCATCTTCCATCGCCTTGAGGTAGCCGCGGCGTATCTCAAGTGCGTTCTCGCAAGCATTGGGGCGACCAAGAATTTGTGTGATCGCGGAGGCCATAGCAGTCTGGACAGGAGGGGAGGGGAAGGCGATAGTCTGCAAACGTCTAGACGATCCCGCAATGAGCATCCTCAACGTTCTCCTCACTCGTGACCACCTCGTCGTCGCAGCGGATACCCTGGCAGAGGATGCTCTCACAGGGGCGTATTCCGCGGGGGCAAAGCTGCTGCTGATCCCTCAGCACAACGTAGTGCTTGCTGCGCGCGGGTCTACGCAATTCTTCCTCCGCATCTACGAGCTTGCACTGCAGGCCAGCTTCCGCGCAGATTTCACAATAGAACAGCTATCTGCCGAGCTAGGGCTGGTGGTGGACCAACTCTGGCCGAACTTTGAGAAAGCGGTTAGCGAAGCGGGATTGCCGATCGAGCAACTCGGGACCGAGTTGGTGCTTGGTGGATGGTCGTTGAAGAACGGCCGGATGATGGCCACGGCGTATGCGAAGAGTGACAGCCGGCGCCCTTGCGTTGTCCAGCCGATCGGGGGGCAGATGGCGTCGCCGGGCGAACCGCTCCAGGCCGCGACCCCTAGCATGGCCCAGGTGGATCTGCTGGCCCATGCGCGTCTCCAGGTCAGCTACCTCAATGGGCAATTGGGCCGGAAAGTAGCAGGAGGTCGACTGCTAGTTGGGTTTCTGCAGAAGGGGCAAGCCCTGCTCAAGGATCTAGGAGAGATCTAGGTCGCGGGAGTCAAATACGCTAGGGGCTGAAATCGAAGTTCAGGTCTGGCCCTAAGGCAGAAGGCCAAAGCAGACCAAGGTCGTCCGTGGATTTGGGATGTTTATCGAGGGCAGGGTGGATGTCCGCTTCTGGCCGGAAGCGGACATTGGGCGGCGACCGGCCCGGTGATGGCATCCGCCTTCGACCCAAAGCGGGCATCGTTCTCGACACACCTGAGTTGATCCGTACTCCAAAGCCTGTTTCCGCTACCCCTTGTAGTGCTCGACGTAGAGCCCCAAAGCTGCCAACGACGCATACACGGCGGACCCAGCGTTGGTCGCGTACAAGGCAAAGGGAACCGGAGGATCGCAGGGAACTGTTGCGATGAACCACGGAGCTGAGCTCGTCAAGCTCGTCCTAGGTGATGTGAGGAATCCTAGCTCCCTACGCATACCTAGCGCCTCGCGGACGTACGCCTTGTTCCAGCCGCCAGTCTTGCACGAGACCCCAAGAAGTAACTCCGTAAATGCGGGATAGCGACGGGTCTTAATCGGACGATATACACCGACGTCAATCTCGTGACGGTCAGCCGCTTTGACCACCGTCGTGCCTTTCCAGCTATGGCTTAGTGTGGTGACCTGCACTGAAATCCTAATCTCGAGCTTCTCAGTAGACGTAGATCCACTGATGTAATCGTGATCCGGATGGTTTGCTTTGCATGGAGATCCTCCAAACGTCAGGACGCCTGCCATCTTGGGGGTACACGTGAGCTTGTAGCCCGCACTATCGATGATTCGCAGAAGCCTAAGCAGCACCCGAAGTTCGTAAGCCTTTCCTTGCGCGTAGGGAGACCCGCTCGCCTTAGCACGCGAAATGGCTGCTTTCACAGCGTTGAGGATTGCTAACTTACTGATCGTCACAGTCGCGGTCCTCGTGGCGCGTGTTCCTCGCGAGGGTCGTCCGGTGGCAGATATCGAGCGATATAGGCCTCAAGATCTGCCTGCTCGTGATCCGTCAAACGCTGGGGTGATACAGTTGGTAGATGTGACCGGATTGAGCGAACTCGGCGACCTTCTGGTGTCTCAACAGTGTAATGAACGTCCTCCAGTCCGGTGAGACCTTCGACCAGCTTCCCGATCTCACCCAAGGTTTGCGAGAGGGCGTCTTGGGTCGTCACAGGTCTAAAATCGAGAACCGCCGCAAGTGCGGCTGCAGCTTGTGCATTCGTGTCGTCCTCGTAATCAGACATCGCCTGAACAATCGCGGAGCGAAGCGATCTAACAATTTGTGGATCAAGCTCAGACGCGAGGGCTAGCGCCTTCCCTATCTCCCTAATTACCTCTTCACCACCTTGATCTTCTGCCATTCACAACTCCACAGCTGTAGACATTAACGGGCCGCGCGGGATGAACCGCCCGGATTCTCTAAATTCAATTGCCGAAGGTTGCCGTTGGCAATGTTCCTTAAGAGTAAGGCACAGTGCGGTTTGGTTCCATAAGCGGATCGCGCTGGCTGTATCCCGAAGTGTGCGATGACGCCGAAGCTGGATAGTGTCGCTGAATTGGACCATCAGGCACTTAGGTCTGAGCCCTGATACAGATTGATGATATGACTCCAAGTCGCGTACGGGCTGCGAAGAGCACCGGCTACTTTGGTCCGCTTCTGACCGAAAGCGGACATTCGTTTAACCAAGGGTGAAGGAAACTTTTAGGGCCAGGATGGACTTCAACTCTCTCGTTCGCTCGCTTCTATCCGATGCGAAGATGCGCCGTAACAAGCCTCTGCGAGACTAGTGCGCGAGCCAGGTCGCTGACATTGCTCCATGGCCTATGACGTGCCCCGCACCCGCTGGTCAAATGGAACCGCCCTCGGCACCATGGGCACGACCATCTAAGGAGTTCTTCATGCTCTACCAAGATAAGTACGTCGCCTTCATCGACATGCTCGGGTTCTCCGCACTTGTCCAAGAGTCGGCAGCCGACATGAGCAAGCTTGATGAAATAGCAGAGGCCATCGACAGACTAAAGAACACAGCGTGCTGCAACCCAGCAACAGGACTTTTGTTCACTTACTTCAGCGACTGCATCGTCATATCAAGCAGCCGCTCTCCTGCTGGCCTTGCCGACATCCTGAGCTGCATCAGAATGTTGGCCGAGAACCTGCTAGTGGTTGATATATTGATACGTGGAGGGCTCACAGTTGGAAGCATTCATCATGATTCTCAGATGATCTTCGGACCGGCGATGCTGGACGCCTATCGCATGGAATGTAAGGAAGCACGCAATCCCATGGTGCTCGTGAGCGAAGAGGTGCGATCGGATGCTCGCGCTGCGGGGTTAAGCAACCTGTTGACGTGGGATGACGAAGAGCCAGACCGCCACTATGTCCACTATCTGATCTCGTACAGCGCTTATGACTCTAATCCAAGGGCGGGCGTCGTGATTCTCGATAGCCAGGCCGCTCTCATCCGGCATTTCATCGCCAAGAGGCTGCTAGGCGCTCCGGGTAAGATCCTGGATAAAGCCGAGTGGATGGAACGATATTGGAACGAGAAGGTGGCGACAGGTGGAATTCTCGGACGTGTTGACAGGGTCGCAGACCTTGTTAGGCCCAATGCGCGACCATTTCGCAGCAGACTCGCCGTTCTAGCACCGCAACCGGGCGCCACTAGTGTGGACTAGCGAATCAGGCAAGCAGCTGCCGATTCCTTGCAAAGATTCAATTCAATTGGCCATACGGAAGCACGTGCAATCCCTGATGGCAGTCGGGACCACCATCTCCCCATTGCCAGCCGCGTCTGAACCAGCGCCCGGAACGCTTCAGCGGAAGGGGCTGGTCCCTTCCGCTGGTGCCTCCCCTGGTTGCACCGGCTATGCGCGGCCACCACGTTCCCGGACACGTCTCTGCCCCCGTCCTGTTGGGCCACCAGGTGCTCGGCGGTGCATTGAAAGGCTCGGGCCTTACTGGCCTTCAGCCCGAGCTCTGAGGGTGCAGTGAGCCACATCGGCAGGCCGCAATAGAAGCAACGGCCCGATTGGGCGTAGAAGGCAGAAGTGCGAAGGGATCTGCGGCGTTTGGCGGTCATGGATGGCTCCGGAATCGAAGGATTCCCGTGCCCCCATTGGGTGGACCTCGGGCACCCGGAGCCTATTGGCTATGCGGGCACAACACCGGCGCTTTATAGCGACTGGCTAAGGCGTTATAGCTCAGCGCTTGAGCCGCTACAAGGCCCAGATGCCGACCAGAACGGGAGGGAGTCACCGACGCCCAGTTAAGGTCAAAGCTTGGTCAGGGGGCGAGCGACGCGCTTGAGCAGGTGGAGCGGGGCGTGGCGCGTCACCCAGGGAAGTCGCGGTGTTGTAGTCCTGCTCAACCCGCTGAACTGTTCGCACGTTCAGGCCCGAGATCTCGTCTAATTGTTCTTGCGACCAATGTCGCGACTGGCGGAACTGGGAAGTGCAGGCGACAAGCTCTGACCGATCAGGTGCGCAGTTGGGAACTCAAGGGCGAGCTGGATGTGGAGCCAGAAATCGAGGGCGTCTTAGGTGCGGATCCAGGAATCAAGGGCATCTTTGGGGGAGATCTGGAAATCGCGGGCGTCCTTGTGGGGAAATACGGGCGGACAGCTGTGGGATCTGGGGCGTTTCCGTTGTGGCAGTCACCTTGGCCGGGGACTGAGGACGCAGGCAAGAGCCGAGCCAGAGGCCCAGCCATTGCCACGCCGAGGACACGAACGCAGCCACAGCCCGATACAGCATTGCGCATAATGTATATTATGTTCAGATCATCTTGGCGTGGCTGGCACGTCTCTTGCCGTCTCCACGGCTCCTACTCTGGCATGGAGCCTGATCGTGCGTGATCGGAAACTGACCGGCCCATGGGCCGGTTTTTCGTTTAAGGCTGGTCGACTGGTCACCCCTGAAGGCCGCGAGCTGGAACCGCAGGATCTGGCCTGGCTGTCGCTCACCGCTGCGCAGGCACAGGAATGGCGGCGGCTGATGGAGGACTCTGCGCCACGAAAAGACCTGGTGCAACGTCGCCGGAAACCCTTGGCCTACAAGGGTTCTGAAATCGTGGATCTCCGGGAAGTCGTCCGCCGGCGGACAGAAAAACGGTCATCCATGGCGATGGCTGGCCCTGACGCCGAGCCACCTGCAGGTGTCCTGCCGGTACCGGGGCCGAAACGCCGCCAGCGCGTGTGAGGCGCTTCCGTAGGGGCGCTGCCCCTACACCCCGGCTAGAATGCGCGCAGGATGCCTTGGGGGGACGTATGGAACGCGAACGACCGGAGTACCTATCCGAACTTCCGAAGCCACGCTGGGAATTCCCGTGGATGGGCCTGTGGGCGGTACTACTGCTCGGAATGGCCGGTGCCGGGATCTGGCTGCACCTGAAGACCGGGGATGCCTGGAATGCGCGCTTCAACGCGCCGTCAGCGCCACCCGCGACGACGGCCCCGATCCCCGCGCCGAAGACGGAGCCAGACCCCGAATTGCAAGCGAAAATTGCCGCGATCCGGGTGCGCCGCGAACAGGCGGAACGCAGAGAGCAGCAACAGCGCAACGAAGTTCGCTGCATCGGCGGCGTTCTGTTCCGCCGAATACCTGGTGGCTGGGAGAACGTCCCCGGCGAAAGCTGCCCGTGAGTGCTCAGTCCTTCCGGCGCGCCTGCTGACGCACGAACGCCCGATCCATCCATCGGGCAACCCAGTAGTGCACGTCGAGATAGCGGCGCAGGTTCATGGCCGCAGTATAGGGGCCAGCAGCCCGATGCACGCAAGGTGCGCCACGTAATAGCCATAGAAGGCCCACCGACCACGCGGCACCGGCCACGCCACACGCGACAGACCCAACGCCACCGGAATGGCCGCCAGCGCCCACAGGTTGCCGTTAAACCAGCAGATCGCGCCGAATGCCGGCACCAGCGGCCAGACCTGGCGCCACTTGAAGCCGAACCACGCCAACAAGACGAACCCTACCCCGGCCCACTGGTAGTCCACGAACAGCGGAAGCACCGCCGCGGCGAATGCAAGGACAACCCATCTGCGCTGACATGCCGCGTAGACCGCCCCAGCGCAAAGGGCGAACGTGAGCAGGATGTTCAACGGCAACCAGTACCCGAACGCCAAGGCATGCACGGGCTGTGCGATCAGCCCCCACATGCCGAGCCTGCGGACCGACTTGACCGTGTCGGCGCCGGGCTGAGCGAGGTTGTAGGCCATCACCAGCGCGAACAGGGGGAACGCTACCCTGCCCGCCTCGCTGAGACCTGGCACATAGCCGCCGTAGATGACCTTGGCGACGTGGTCGCACGTCATGAGAACCACGGCCAACCACTTCAGCACTTCGCGAGCGCTACCGGTCATAGCTTGTTCGGCCCCGGTGCCGTGGTCATGTAGCTGTCGGTTGGGAACGGCGGCGACTCGGGAAAGCTGCCCATGGTCCGCTCAACGTGCTGAACCACACTACCCGTCAGCGCCACGGATTCCGCTGGGCGTGGCTGGCTTGCCGCGTCAAACCGCTGGTCCCGCCGATCCTCCGACCGCTCCCGATATGGGTTGTAGACAGGCCCATTGCGCGCCAACGTGCGGCACTCAGGCTGACTCAGCTCGTAGGCTGTCCCTTGCTCAGTGAGGCAACGACAGCTCGCCTCTTGACGAACGCCCTGCGCGTCCAGCCCCTCCAAGGACGACATGCACACCAACTGCGGATCCGATCGCGCCTGTCGATCATCGAATACCGGCGCGGTCCAGGGCATGGTGCTGATGCGCGGCAGATGGTCCTTTGCATAGGCAGCGGCTGAGGGCCAGCGCGGCCCATCTTCCTTGCGCGACCCGGTACCAGCGTGCGCAGGGGCCGCATCGGCTAACGCCGATTGCGTCCCCTTTGTGTCCGCCACACCCGTAACAGCGGAAGGGCGCAGCAACGTGTACGCCCAATAGGCGAGGCCAAGACCAACGAGGGCCATCAGCGGCAACGCCAGCACCTTGAGCGGAATGCGCGCCTTGATCGTATGCACCTCAGCCGACTTGTACTGCCCGAAGACCTGCGAGGGCAACAGCCGCGTAGTGCGTTGGGCCATATCGCGCTTGGCGAGCGACTTGATTTCCTCGTTGAGTTCCCCCCAGCGATAGACATCAAGCATCTTCGTGCCGAAACGCCGCACCACGTGCGAGTGCGCGCCAATCAGGCCGCGCACGAAAGGATACAGCTGGTTCGGCTGCTGCGTAGTCCAAACGAAGTCCAGGCCACGGTGCCGGTGCTCGGCCAGTTCCAGCACGTGCCTGGGCGTCTGTTGCCGCGTGGCGTCATGCAGGTGCCCGAACCACTTCCACGCCTCGTCCACGAAGATCAGCGAACCATTCGGGACGATGTAGTTGCCCTCGGCGTCCTTATCGTTCCAGTGCCGCGCATCATCGAGCACGGTGGCAAGGCCGGGATCAAGTCCATCAATGCCAATAGCGAAAATCGGGCGATTCGCCGCCTTCGCCTCCGCAACAAGACGTTCCATCATGAGCGCGGTTTTGCCGTTTCCAGGCTGCCCGGTGAACAGTTCGATAGGCATGTCAGGTCCGCTTCGTCAGGAACGTCTTCGCGGCGCCAACCGCAAACTTTGCCGTAACAGCGGAGGCGATCATCGTGCACGCCACATCGAACTTCATGATCCCCGCATAGGACACCACCAGCGCGCCCCACTCGCCGCCCGGCGCACCAGCACGCATTGCGTCTTCCATCTGGCTGATCCATGGATCCACAAGGAACTCATTCGTTGCCCACGAGATGCCGAGCCACACCATAGCTTCAGCAACCCATGGACCCCACTTCGAGCGGAACAGCGCAGCGAGCGCGGTCAGCAGCGTACTGATCAGCATTGGCATGATTAGGCATCCCTACTGGCGATGATTCGGAGACAGAACAACGCGGCGAGGCCAACAACGAAATAGCTACCGAGGCCGAGCCACCGGCAAAGCGGCGTAATGTCGAAAGCGATGGTTTGCCCCATGACCTCAATTGCTGGCGGTTGCGGGCATCCCCTGCCCCAGCCATAGCCGGAAGCATTAGGGCGCGTTGGTTGGCCGCTACTCGGAGACCATACGTCTGATGATGGGCGATCCGGGGCGGTCTTAACGGTACCGCCCGTGCCGGTGAGCGCATCACGAATAGCCTTAACATCAGGGTTATCGCCACCACCGGTTCCGGTGCTGCTCGCCATCTTTTCCAGCGCGCAGGTGGACCGCCATTGCATCAGCAGACCGGCATACTCCATCGCATCACATTTCTCACCCGTACACACTGGCATAACCGAACACGCGCCACCGGCGATGTTGCGGTTTTTTCGAGTGTTGCAGTCAATGCGCCACTGGATGCGCGCCTGGCCGCACATGATTGGAGACCCGCTACAGGCAGGCGGCGAAGCGCAATTGTCGCCACCGCTGAAAGATTCGTCGGTACCTGGGTCGGGACTACCGTCGCCATCACTATCTCGTTTGCATGTGCCGTCCGCGCCACGGACCTCCCCGCTCGCGCACTGCCCATCGCCCGGTAGGCACTTCCCGTCCGGCGACTTTACAGTTCCGGCTGGACATTCGTTTTCCTTCGACTTGCACGTGCCATCGGGCTGCTGCACCTTGCCCTCCGGGCATGGCTCAGGGCCGCACTTGCCAAGTGAATTGGGCTTGGCGCCATCGGGGCATTTGGGCTCTGGTGAATCGCAAGTCCAGGTAATCTGATTCAACGTGCCGCCGACCTTCGAGCAGTCGGGCTTCTTATCGCACGTGCCACCTATGCCAAAGTTGTTCTCGAACGTCCCATCAACATTCCATGAGTGATAGACGTTGCATCCATCCATGCAGCCAACAGAACCGCCTGGCCCCCTGAGCTGCGACCATATCGAAGTCGCCGAATTTGGCTGCCTCTGCTCGCACCTCTGGCCGTAGTAGAACGAGTTCTCATTCGTTCCATCCGCATTCCAGCAACGAACCGATCCGCCGTTCGCAGTCTCCCGGACGGCACAGGCAATGCGCCCGGTATAGTCGATGCAGTTCTCCGCGATCACCGGCTGAACATTCGGCGGATTCACCCTGCGATACCGCTCCATTGTGCGGTCGATTGCTGCTCGGCACATGCTGAAGGCTTTGCCCTGATCGCAAGACGCAGCGTTAGGACAATCGGCTGCCTGCACTGTAGCTGGCACCGCCAGACCCACGAAAACGAACGCCAGTATGAGCGGGAGCAGCATGCAGATCCCAATGGTGCTGCGTGCGCGCATCAGCTGAAGTCCACAAAGATAATCGCACAGGCCACCAGCCATGCGCCGAGCCAGATCCACCCTTCCATCCCAAGCCCCCTGCCCTGTCCAGGGCGTTGAAAGACCGGGGGGAGGGAGTCGGCCCTGCCCCCCGGTTGCCGTTACATCGCGCGGCGCACCCACTTGTAGACCTTGATGCCGACCAGCACGGTCAGCACGGCACCGCCGATGGCGGCGATGGGAGCGGCAGCGCCCTGAATCGCGGTCACCACGTTGCCCACGTCGACGCCACCACTGCCGCCCGAGGCGAATGCCGGTGCCGAAGCCAGTGCGGCAGTACCAGCAGCCGCCAGCGCGACACCCTTGCCCTTCAGGGCGTTGAAGATCTTGTGCATGTGTCCTCCTAGGACTGTTCGATTTTCTTGCGGATGAGCCGGAACACGTACGCCAAGGCCCACAAGAGCGCGATCTTTGCTCCGATGGCCTGAGCATCCTCAATCGGCAGTTCCGGCAGCAGCGCCGGTTGAGGAATCCAGATCACAGCCGTGCAGGTCCCCGTGGCCGTGTCCAGGTCGGCTTCGCGGCACGCAGGGATCAGCACGGCCATGGCATTACGCCTTCGCCGCCGGAGCGGCCTTGAAGCCGATGGGCACCAAGTCCACGTAGCGCTTCAGGACAAGGTCGCCATAGGGCGACAGCGCGAACGACTTGGGATCAATGTCGTACTCCCCAGCCGGATACGGCGGACGCTGGCCGAGGCCGACACGGAACGGCAACTCGAAGCCGTTGCCGAGGTCGAGGCCGACCATCTGGGAGCGGATGATGGAGTTGGTCCTGGCGTTGTGCTGTTCGTCGACAGTAGCCGACTTCACGCGGCAGATGGGCATAGTTCTTCCCTCACATAACGATGGAGTGCGTCACCCTTGGCAATACCGCGAAAGCGTCCGGGGTGACCGTCACGGACGATGCGGGCCTCGCAGAAGTCGGACCATGAATCTCCGAACGCTCCGCGCAGAACACTGAGAGCCGGGCCCACCTGACGCTCCATCCAGAGCACCATTGCCTCGGCAGAAACTTCGACGTGCTTGCGGATCGTGCGCAGCCGTGTGCACACGCCCTTGATGAGATCGTGCAGCGCGCTGTACGAACCGCGCAGGTACGCGCCCGGGTTCAACAACACGTCCAGCGGGATTTCCATGTGCTTGCCGTACAGGCGCACTTCCGCGCGCACCCAGCGCGAGGACGGCAGGCCCTCGGCCTTGCCTTTCTCATACACACACAGTTCCTTGTGGCCTTTGCCACCGACATACAGGGTGCAGCCGGTGTTGTGGCCTTCATCGGAAATGAAGCGGTGACGCGGAGGGCATCCACCCTCGGTAAAGCCGCCCTGCGCGGCAACCTCGCGGAGCGCATGCACGTCCAGGCGTTCGCCTTCGTAGTCGTCGTGCGCGCAGTCAACGCGGGTAATCTTGGCGTCCAGCATCGAGCACTGCTTGTAGACGCGCGCCCAGTCACGAATCCACTTGCAGCCCATGCCTGTCAGGCTCAGGCATACGGTGCTTTTCTTGCCCCCGATGCCGACGCGTCCAACCACCTCGTTTTCCCGGTCGATCAGCACCGCCGACTGCTCGTAGAAGTTCCAGTTCTTCTCACGAATCGCACCGGCAACCACTTCGCCACGGAAGCCGAAGATGCGGAACAGCAAGAGGTCCAGCTTCTTGCAGTTCACCTCTTCAAGGGCGGAGAGCGGGACCACAATGGTCAGGTAGTCGATGATTGCGTCTTGCTGACCCTTTTGGCCCGTGTTACTCCCCGGGCCAATTGCCGCCGCTGCCAGCTGCCCCTTTTCACCGGGCGAAAGCGGGGAAAAGCCCCCTGCCCCGCCAACGACAGCCATACGGAAGCGAGCGCGATCAACGGCCACGATTCACCTCCGCACGCGGCCAAACAGCGCTGAAATCGGGGCATATTCCGCCTGAGGTCACCTCGATGCCGTGCTTAGAGCAGCCCTGGCGCATAGCGATGCCGAGGCCGTTTTCCTCACCCAACACAGTCAGCCGAACGCAGTTCCGGCATCCATCACGCTGAGAGGGGACCATGTAGCCGATCTCGCGGTGCTTGCTGACCAGCCTCATGCCGATTCCCCAACTTGGGGAGTCGACCGGCGACGGGATTGGAATGCAGTTTCGTCGGCGGCGCTCCAGCCTGATGCGGCCAGTTCGGCGCGTGCCTGGGCGACGATGGCCGCTTCCTTGGCACGCCGGACGGCGGCACGGTCACGCCGATCCAGAAGCCACGACACGATGCGAGCGGCACCGATGGCGACAGCCACAATGGCCGCCAGCAGCACGAAGGAAATCAGCGGGTCGATCATGCCGGCATCCTCGGGTGCTCATGGGCGAGGCACGCCAGCAGAAGGCGGTGAGACTCGACGGTGCGTGCGTAAAGGCCCTCGCCGATCCAATGAAGGCGGTCGCCGGAAAGTCGGGAGAACTGGAAGCCCCTGCAACGCGGGAAGGTCCGCTCCCCGACCGACACTGCGCTCAGCTTTTCGTGGAAGGTCTCGATGAAACGCGCCAGCTTGCGCGCCTCGCGGTACTCAGCGGCCCATGCCGCACGTGCGGTGTTCATGCCCCTACCCCCTCCCCTGCGTCCCTGTAGTCCCCGCCTCACCGGCACAGGGGAGGCCGGGGGCGGGTGTGATGTATCTACATCACGCGCCGCATGTAAACTGATCCCATCACGTCGTGTCAATAGGATTCATCACATGAACGCTCTTGCAGAACTTCTGGACGCAGTGCGGGAACGGTCGGGACTCCCGTCCGACATGGCTTTGGCGACGAAATTGGGAATTCAGCGACAGACGCTGCACCAAGCGCGAAAGGGCGTGGCGGGCCTGTCGGATGAGCGAATTGCGCAGCTTTGCGAGCTGGGCAAGCTCGATGGCGCTGTATGGCTTGCAAAGATTCACGCCGAGCGCGCGACATCTCCGGTCGAACGCAGGGTCTGGCGCTCAGTGTTGGACAGGCTAAGCGCGGCGGCGGCAGTGCTGGTGCTCGCAGTGATCGCAATGCCAGGCGCCGCTCGCGCTAAAGCCATTGATTCACAAGGCTTTTCCAGCTCCGAACAGCCGCATTCTGTATATTATGTTCAAAGCGCAGCAAGGGGCTGCCGCGCTTCCTGCCTCTGTCGGTGTCCCTAATTGATGGCATTTGTGTCTGGATCGCGCCCCTTCTTGATCCCCAAGGGTGTTGAGCGCAGCGAATTTGGGGCAGCTTGTGCGGCAACTTGTAGCAATTGATGCGCTGAGCTACGTGCACTCCCAATGACTCGCTGTGATCTTGGTGCATCGCCAATGGTGGGTCGCGAATTTGGTGCATCCCCAATGATGTTGCCAAGGCGCTGCAGCCACGCGCTGTCGAGAACCTCTACTTCGGGAGACGGCTACTATAGTCAGCTTCATTTCTGAGCCAGCTCAGCGGCCTAGACCCTTTAAATTTAACGAATCCAAGCGAACAAGCTGCGCTAGGCATTCGCCAGGCTTCAACCTTGATCTCTTGGCTTGTCCAAGGGCAAGGGGTGGTGCCTCGGAAGGCACCACCAGAAACGTTCCGCACACTTACAGCCGTTGATTGATCCAAGCCCAGGTCGCGTTGGACAGGTAGCCTTGGTGGCCTCCCGTGTAAACATGGCCGACAAAGATGCGGTCGTTCCCATCAAGACGCTGCCTAAGGTCAGCCGACAGCGCGTCTGCGGACAGGCCCGTTGAGATCCAGCGCACGGTTTCGAGCGCTGGATCGGCGACGTTCTCGTGTCGATTCAGGTGAGTAAGGAACGCTGTCCGCTTTGCATCGTAATTCGCTTCCCGATTCAGGTTCCAAGTGACCACATAGACAGCCATTTCGATCCTTCGAGTCTGACACCCACTGTGTCCACTCGATCTTAGCAAGTGTGACGCAAGTCGCGGAATTTGCGGCGGCTACTGCCGCCGGAACACTTGAAAGCCATCACCCTGCCCTATGACATTCGACTTCCGATAATATATATTTATCGGAACTCAGCCTTTTTTGTGCTCTATTTTCAATCACTTATGAGCGACCTTCTGCCAGTTTCGACCGCCGCCGTTCCGGCTGGCCCGACCGTGGCGCAGCTGTCGCAGTCCTCGGCGGACGCGGTGCGCGAAGTCTTCGCCGAAGCGGCCTCGGCCAACACCACGCGCAGTTACGCCACCGCCTTGCGCTATTGGGCGGCTTGGTACCAAGGCCGCTACGGCGTGGTCATCGCAATGCCGGTGGATGCGTCTTGTGTGATCCAGTTCATCGTCGATCATCTGGCCCGGCGCTCAGGCGATGCCCTGGCCTGGGAGCTGCCGCCGGCACTGGATGCGCTGCTGGTGGATGGCAAATTCAAGCAGCGACTGGGGGCGCTCAAACTGTCGACCATCGTCCACCGCGTCGCGGTGCTCTCCAGTGCCCATCAGCTGCTCAAGCTGGCCAACCCCTGCGAAAGCAGCGAGGTGCGGCAACTGTTGGCCAAGGGCCGTCGCGCCGCGCATAAGCGTGGCGAGCGGCCAAGCAAGAAAACGGCGATCACTGCGACCGAATTGATGGCGATGATTGCGACCTGTGAGGACGATCTCGTTGGGAAACGTGATCGTGCCCTGCTCTACTTCGCCTTTGCCAGTGGTGGGCGCCGTCGGAGCGAGACGGCCCATGCCGCCTTGAGCAAGCTGGCCCCGATCGACGGCGGCTACCTCTACCACCTGGACGTCGGCAAAACGCTTCAGGAGGGCGTCAAAGCAGGCGGCTCGCCGGACAAGCCCTTGTTAGGTGCACCGGCCGAGGCGCTTCGCGCCTGGATCGAAGCGGCCGGCCTGCAAGAGGGGGCCCTCTTCCGCCAACTAACGCGCGGAAAAGTGGGGGCCGGCTTGTCACCCAAGTCGGTGGCCAGCATCATCCAGGCTCGCGCGCGGGCCGCCGGATTGGTGGGTAGCTTTGGCGGTCACAGTCTACGATCGGGTTTCGTTACCGAAGGTGCCAGGCAAGGAATCGCGCTGCCGGCGATCATGGCAATGACCGATCACCGATCGGTGGTCAGTGTCATCGGCTACTACCAAGCAGGCGCAGCCGAAACGAATCCAGCGGCGCGAATGTTGGAAAGCGCAGCAAGGCCAACTACAGAGCACGACCGGGAGCTGGATGGAGATGCGACGGGTGCTGATTTCTAGACCATCTGAAAGCAACTCTCATGTGACCTGCAACTTGGCCACCCGGCGGAGCTCATCTGCGGCATCCTCGCCGGAATGGCGCTTCTGATCGTAGAGGAGATAGATCGCTCCCACCGCGCTGAAGAAGGCGCCACGTACCGCCAGCTCCCCTCCTCCATATCCATATCCTCTTATCAGGTCAGAGCATCTATTGGACCAGTGCTCGATAAGCATTGAGCCCAAACAGAGCCCGTCTTCGTCGCTTACGACCCCGGTTTGATTCAACTGACTAGCTACCTGGGTCAACTCTGCAGGAGCGATTTCTGACAATGCGTCATATGCATTGAACCTATCCATGCTGAGACTCGCCTTGCTGTTCAGCAATTCTATCCTCAGCAACGACTAGGGGTCTTAATCCGCCCCGCAATCCACGATCAACTTGGAGCAGCACCCGCTGGCCGGGCGAAAGTGATCTGAGTCCAAGATACTCGGGAAGACCCTTCCGGGTATGGCGCTGAAATCCCACAACTTGAACGCGACTGCCCATGTCCAGGCTCAACAGGGCCATTAGGCAGGGACTGCGCTTCGACCAGACAAGGGCATCGAGTTGGCCCGCGAACTGTCCCTCACCAAGTGACTCCAATAGATTATTTCTGTAGGAGATTGGATCAAGGCCAGCATCGATTGCGTCGGCATAGGACATCTCTTGCATCTTGTAGCGCTCCCGCTCGGAAGAAGGCCTCTGGCATCGAGCCTAGTCTGTGAAGCCATCCTTCGTCTGTAGGGAATCCCCCTACCCAGATCGCAGGGACGCTTCTAGACGTCTGGTATGGATCCAGCGGGACTCACCGGATGAAGAGCTGCCAAGGTACCGAAGAAATGGAGTGCTCCGACACTTTAGACACCATCCCGCCTCAGTCGCAGGGACTGAGACGGGATGGCGAACTGTTGATCTACGGCTCGATTGTGGGCCACTGGCTTTCAATGTGACGTGCCATATCGTCCAACATCCTCAACGTCTCCGGCCTCATGGGCTGGCCTCGGAAGTACCTTCCGGAGAACAGATCGATCAGTTCAAGCTGATCCGGCCTCACCTCAACGTTGTTCTGCCCTAGCACCCAATAGCCGAACTCAAGTGTGAGCCGGGCCTCCTCAGGGTCGCACTGAACACCCTTCTCGTGGAAGTAGATGTAGCGCACCTCGTCAGCATCCATCGCCACAACGTGCGGTGAGAAGCGCACTTCAAGACTGCGCGCATGTGCCTGGTAGCGATGCCCAGGAACCACTTTTAAGCGGCGGCTTGCATGCGGTGATGCAATGAAGGAGTCCAGCACGCGCATCGAATTGTTGCGCCGTGTCTCTTGGGAGATGCCCTGCAACTTTGCGCGCGCGTCTATGATTCCAGGAAGGCCGCGCTTCATCACGTCGCGGATTCCTGCAAGCGCCTTGGCGTAGTACGGCTGCATAAACACCTGCGGCGTACCACGTGGGTACTTTTGATCATGCAGGAATCGCATCTGCCGACTCGCCGACATGCGGACCATCCGAGCGAGGTTGCGATCAGAAAGACGTGGTCTTGGTACAGCAGGTGAGAGCTTAAGAACGGTGTTCATAGCGTTTTACTTCCTTTCTGCAGTCTGCGAAAGAAAGAGGGGCGGCGTAAGGGCCGCCCCTCTGGCTACTCATTTGGCGCGCGACTTGGTCGACGACGGCTTCGGAGCGCTGTTGCGCTCCTTGACCGTCGTCGCCTTGTGCTTCTCGGCAAATTGCTTCGTTACGAACTCGCCGGAGACAGCGCTGCGGTACTGAGTGATCTTCTTGTCAGCCATTGCTGTAGACCTCGTGATAGTTGGGTGAAGTCGCTGCGACTGCCCAAGGGAACACCCTCGCCCCCCAAAGAAGGCGTCTTAGGTGGTCCTGTATCCGGAGAGGTAGAAGACCTACGTAGATGCTTTACGAAGTAGCTCTCTGAAAGCTATAATTCGACGTCTGCCAAGACGCACAGCTTCGTAGGTCTCTATCAATCCGTACTGGACAGCTTGTTCAGGAGTCCGGGTTGTTTTTTCCTCCTTGGTTGTGAGTTGCTGTATCCGAACGCCTCGCCTGCAAGCGAGGCGTTCGCTTTTGTGGATGTCTCGTTTGCGATTTTACCACCGTTCACGCAGTTAGCAAGCACGAAGGGTGACTGCCAACCACTATATCTAGTCTCATATGATGAGACTGACCGCAACATGCAGTGGTTTTCGCAGGAAACTTCGGCCAACCTTAACGGAAATATGAACGAAACCCGGTCATGGGCGCCGGCCGATGGCAAAAGTGCACCAGCTATTTCTTGTGACGCAGATCAAGTTTTCAAGGCCATGGAAGCCGCGCCCGTATCGCCCTAACCAACCCGCTGCAGAAAGCCGTATCTCGGCAGCCTCGGCGAGCCGCATGACATCTATGGCATACGCATCGACTGGTTGCCTTTGACTACAGCAGCACCAGCCACCAACGCCTACGACAGACCAAGAAGCACTGTTAACTTTGGTGGCTACCATCAAAGGGCACGTGGAGCATCATCACCCTGGTACAAGGCAAGGATGACTCCTTGCTGATCGGACCTGAGATGCCCATCTACGACTGAAAGCTCGATAGGTTCCTATGCGATGTCTGCAGATCCCTTCGGTCACCTTAGGCGCGCCACCCTCGGGAATCGCCACGCCTGGGCGGGAGTTGACGCAATTGCTCAGTCAGCCTCACTGTCCAGCTTTCTGCCATCCGGGAATGCCATGAGGATCGCGCTGTTCCAGCTCCGTGCGCGCGAGGTAGAGGCCTGCGCGAGCACGGACGTGCCTATTGAACGTATCGCGCAACTACTGACAATGGCAGATGAGCAAAACACGGATCTTGCTGTGTTCCCGGAGGGATTCCCATTCATAACCAGCTGCGAGGTTGGTGCCGTGCCATCTCTCGACGCCGCCATCCTGGCCCTGCAGAAGATCCCCCCTCACTCACTGGCCTACATCGTCGGCGGGTACGTCATGGATGGTCCTTGTCAGCGAAATGCCAGCTTCCTTGTCCACGAAGGGCAAGTGCACGCACCCTACTTCAAGCGCGTTCCGTGGTTGGACGAGGTCTTCCAGCCTGGCACCGCCCTGGTGCGATGGAGCTGGAGCCGGCACCAGGTGATTCCGCTTATCTGTGCAGACGTCTGCGTGCCATGGAATGAGCCAGATGGCCGCGCAGCGCAGATGCTAGGGGAGGCTGCCGCACTGGGTGCTGGGCCTTCATGCCCGATCATCGTCAGTACGTTTGGTGCCGATTTGCGCACACCATATTGGACCAACCCGTTGCAAGCATGGGCACGCGCCTGTAACGCGCCGATACTCGTTTCGGCTATTGCGGGCCGGAGTGCTACGGCATTCAAGGAGGGCGGCAAGCAGCGCTATTTCGGAGGTGGCGGCAGTGGCATGTACTGGTTCGAAGATGGGCAGGACCACGTATGGCCGTCCACCAAAGACAGCAGGGTAGCGGGAATGTACCTAGTGGACACACTTGAGCCAGAGAGCCGGTGGCTGCCGCTGCGACGTTGAGAGAGTCGGCATGGATCTACGTCCTGCCTTTCGCTGCAGAGCCACAGTCCAAGCGCCGTCGAAATGGATGGGTGACGCTCGCAGTTTCTAGCAGCGCGAGTTTCAGACGATGCCTATTCGCCCGCGATTGAGCATTGCGGCCAGCTACGGACGCGGACGGAGCAGAGACCCTGATCGCTACTCACTGCCCTCACCAACTGCCGGATAAAGTTTCCTGCCGCGTGGAGTCAGCCCCGCATCTCAACGCCCCTGTCTAGTCCGTTCGATCTGCACTCCGAGCTCCCGGACGCGTGCCTCTCCCGCCTGAAACGCCTGCTGGCTGGTATGCACCGAGTAGTAGTCTGTCTCCAGTGGATGAGAATGCCGTGCTGCGGTACCGAATACGAACTCGGCGTGTTCGCGGGCGAAGAACGCAACGTCATGGCCGCCCTCCTCAAAATCCACCAGTTCACCTGCACCGATCGCTTCGGGCACATGCGGCGAGCCCACGCTCACAGTGGCCCAAGCCGAGTCATGCCCCGCGGCGGTTGTAACCGCCACGCCCTCCCCTGCCCCCAGCTTCGCCGAGAAATAGTTGCTCGGTGCCGGTGCGTCGATAGGACTGCGGGCCAGCGGATTCTTTGGCTTTCGGGAGATGCAGCCCGATGACGGAATCGACACGAGCTACTACACCGACGAAGTACACGCCTGTGCATTGAGCTCCCACCCCTTCCTGAGCGCGGACCTGCTGTAGCTTCGCATCCAAGCCGAAGAGCTTGATCTTCGAGATTGATTGGGGAGTCGGTCCGCATGCGGACCGACCAGTCGGCCCAGCTGTGAAGGTGTTTGCCGGCACTCCCTCTTCGTGTCGTCATGCGTTCCGCCGATTCACACTTGACACTCAGCTGATCGGCTGGCCTGAAACGAAGTGGTTCATCGAGCATCGAGTTATGGACACCTCGAATAATGTCGTCGCCGCAACAGCGATCATTCTAGCGGGCACGTATGATCGGCATGGGAGACCTTACGTTCCCGTGGCAGAGGCACTCGGTTTAACCTTTGATGCTGGCCTTGATTCACCTCCTCTGAGTGCCGCGGCAAAAGCGCTTTTGGCCACAGATGAGGGACTCAGGGTTCACTGAGATGACAGAGCCAGGTGGAAGCATCGCTGGCGGGCCTAGATCGCACGAGACTTTGCTTCCCCGGCTGAGTCGCTTCAATGCTTGGAAAAGATAGCTTTGCCTGTCTTCTTGTCAATGATTTCGATGCCGCCAGTTTCTGAGATTCTAAGCTGGTGGGCAAAGAGGTCCACAGAGTTCCAACCGTCTGATTGACTCCAGGCGTCCTGCAGCGTTAGCGGCGGGATGTACATGCGTTGCGCTAGGCCATAGTTGCTGGGACGATCGTAGGGAAGGCTCGTATATTGGTCTTCGATCAGCCGAAGCTCTCGATCTACGAGTGACCATCCTTCCTGGAGATCAGCGGCAGCCTCGGCCGCCTCAAGCGCGGAGAAAAGGAGATCCAGGCGCTCTCGTTTCGGCAGCGACTCTTTGGAATAGGGCATTGTGAACTTCTTCCCTGTGATTTGTCTTTGTTTTTGTTGCGATACGAAGATGACTCTCCCGCTTAGGCAGTGGAGGGTCTCAGGAGTCTCCGCTACATGCCCTGCCTATTGGGCATGTAGCATGATAGAGCCTACTCAAAGGTCATAGATTCGATATCGTCGAGACTGCGATCGTGTTTCACGTACTCCTTAATTTTCTCCAGGTCTTCAGCGCTGGCCGATGACACTGGATCTGCCGTGGCAAAAAGCTGAACGGAGTCGGAGGTCGTGAGGAGCTTCTTCAGTGTGGTCCCATCAAGATCCATGGCATCCTGAGCAGAATATGAGACAAGGATGGACTTGGAAGAACCATCCTTCAGGCCTCCCAGCATGCCGGAGTTCGCAGGCAAGGTGAATTTCACCTCGGAGGCCTGACCTGAAAGCCCGAATAGCTCTGATTTATCTGCAAGCTCATGCCTGACGGCGGCGATATCTTTGGATTTAATCGGCACTGATATGTTCCAACGCGGGCCGAAATGATAGACGGCGGCATACATGACTCTAGCCTTGTAAGGGTCGACCTTGCTCGAAAGCATCGCCTCATAGAAGACGCGGTGCACCTCCCTCCACGGCATGCTGCGACTGACGCAATAGACGTCATGGATGATGGACGCGTTTCGATAGTCCCCATCAAGCGGGCCACCAATGACGCTCCAGAACATGCGCGGAATCGACGCTCCATCGGCAATGGTGCCCTTTGGAGCTCGCCACTTTCGGCCTGCATCATCGGTGTAGATGACATCGTTAGCCAGTTCGATCATGCCGTTAGGCAAGAGATTGACCGTAACTGGCTTGGTGAACTCCCCCGCACTCACACTACCTGAAGCAACCATCAAAAGCGCTAGAGTGATCTTCTTCATGGTTCCATCCTCGATCTCAGGGAATGGGCTTCATTGCCTTGGCCTGGGCAGCCTTCAGCCCAAGCGCAGCCGAGTCTGAACGAATATCTACTGACATTCCATATTCCACTGCGGTTTGCCGACAGGTGGTAGCGTCAGTGACACGCTTGTCAGCCCCTGACAGTTTGGCCAGCATCGATGCGGGCGGCTCAACTCGCGGGATGGGAAGCGGCCGCTAAGTGGACGGTCGCAGAGTTGAGACTGGTGTCTGGCCGTGCCGATGGCCAGATACGCGGGGTCATTTTCGCTCTCATTGGCCAAGCTGACCGGATTACTTAGCAAGAGCTTGTTTGTTGGCTGCCGAGGGGGCCGCCAACAGCTGCATCATGTCACGCGCAACGGCTGCAGCTGACCGCGTAGTCACCCCCTCGGGTCGTACATCGGAGCCACTTCGACCAGGTCGGAGCTCACCAAATTGAGACCCATCAGACGCCTCAAGACTTCGCCGGCCTGGAAAATGGAGGGGCCACCAAGTACGGGGGTGCGTGTGCCCGGGGCAGACTAAGGATCCAGGGCATCGCTATCGAAGGTGATGTAGACAGAAATATCCCCACTGCGGCTTTGATCTGCTAGGCGACTGGTAGAGGGCATCTTGGGTGAGGATGATGTTGTACCCCAGCTCGTTTGGCATGTCAGTGCGAATGTAGACCTGAACGGGGCGGCGAGCATTGACGGTTTTTCTTCAGCAAGATCATGGGCGAACGACCCATGGAAGATCTCCTTGCCGCCGTGGCTGCTCATGGAGTCCTATGACCCTCTTCTCCTCCCGGGAAGCGGGACAATATGTCCGGGTAATCGAGCAGAATGTCCATGCTCAATCCGCATGACATAAGAGTTCTCACCTGCCGACGACAAGAGTAAAGTCAACGCCAGCGAGTCCTGAGGCACACGCATAGGGCCCGCCCCACAGGCGCCGTCGAACGGGGGAGAACGCAATCATGAGCGCAGTGGCTTTGCTTGTCGCCCGCTTGTTCTTGGGGTTGCCATTCGTGATATGGGGAATGATGAAGCTGCGTGGTGGCGAGGCGCAGCTGGTGCCAGTGCTCGCCAAGATGGGCTTGCCCGATGCCAGAGTCCTGGCGTTCCTGATTGGCGCTTGCGAACTGCTAGGGGGTGTAGCGGTGTGCATTGGCTACCCAGTCCTGATGGCAGGTAGCCTGCTAGGTGTGTGGTGCCTGCTAACGGGCTATATGTCTCATAGGGGTGATATAAATCAGCTACTGGCGCACGTGGGATTGGCCGGTGGCTTCTTCTTGCTCGCTGCCGTGGGACCGGGCTCGCTATCACTGTTCGGCGGGACCCCGACAGGCTTCTTTGCCTACTTGCGCTGAGATCACCCGACACCCATTCACTATGGAGTTAGACTATGTCCGTCAAGACGACTGCCCGTGATGAAATCTTGTCGGTGGGCGCCGAGGCACCAGATTTCACGCTTAATGCCACGCCCGATCAGACCTTGTCGCTCCACGAATTGCGCGGAAAGCCTGTAGTTCTGGTGTTCTACCCGGCCGACTGGAGCGAGGTTTGCTCAGATGAGCTCGCAATCTTCAATCAGGCGATTCCACTCATCTCAGAAAGTGGCGCAACGACGCTTGGCATATCTGTAGACAGTGTTTGGTGCCACAAGGCCTTTATCGCCGCCCGCAATCTTCGCTTCGACTTGCTTTCGGACTTCCACCCAAAGGGTGCGGTGTCCACCATGTATGGCGCATACGACGCCGAGCACGGTTACTGTAAACGGGCTTTGTTTGTTGTCGATGCACAGGGACGCATTGCCTGGAGCTACCTGTCGCCCGTCGCAATCAATCCTGGTGTCGACGGTGTGCTGGATGCTCTCGAGTCCCTTAAAAAATCTTGAAATCCATGCCCAGAGCGGGAGGTCTGTTATGTCGATGCTTCATGTTCCCGTAAGTTCACGTGATCATGTGCAGGGTTCGATCGATGCGCCAGTCGTTTTGGTTGAATACGGCGATTATCAATGCCCCTATTGCGGCGATGCCTACAGCGGCATCAAAGAGTTGCAAGCTCAGTTCGGCGAAAGTCTATGCTTCGTGTTTCGCAACTTTCCCCTTAGTGAGGTCCACCCTCAAGCAATGCCTGCCGCCATCTTTGCAGAGTATGCGGCGGCCAATGGTAAGTTCTGGCAAGCGCATGATGCGCTCTACGAGAATCAAGACCAACTTGGCCCAGCTTTGTATGCCGAGCTGGCACGTGACCTCGATCTGGATCTTGCTGAGCTGCGTGAGGCCCTCGAAACCGGGCAATTTGGTACGCGTATCCATGCCGATCTCAATGGAGGCTTGCGTAGCGGCGTGAACGGTACGCCGAGCTTTTTTATCAACGACCAGTTCTATTCTATGCAGGGTGGCATTGAGGGGTTGGCGAGCGTCATCCGAGACACGATCAACGGAGTGAATCGTTGACCATCTATCTACGTTATGGATGTCGCGCGTAGAACCGCAGACGACGTGTGCATCACTCGCCTGCCGACGCCATGGCCAGCCCATCATTGGGGGCGATGCCGGCAGGTTCCAGATCGCCGCGGTATTAGCCTCCATGCTGGGTTCCAAGGCCTCTGCGGCCTTGCCCTGCGGGCGGCTACGAATTGTCCCCTGCAGATCCGGCAGCAGAATGCGGATGAAGACACCATGGAGTAGCCCTGGCCGTAGACCGCTCAAAGCGTCTCGGCGAGGGGCAACAGCATGCCCTGTCACTGCGTGACTGGCGATAGGCATTGCTCTTAGACTCGGTACGTCAGAATCCTGAGGAACCTCCATGCCAGAGTCCCTGCGATGGCTTCAGCAACCACTCGGAGTCACAATCTTCTGGCTGTTGCTGGCCTTCCAGGTCGCGGTTCTGGCACGCGCAATCACCCGGCGTGACCGAACTCCAGCCTCAAGAATCGCTTGGGTGGCGGTCGTTCTTTCCCTTCCTGCACTTGGCACAATCGCCTACCTCCTCCTGGGCGAAACCAGCATTGGCCGCGGTCGGATATCACGCCTTCATCGGGCCGAACGGATGCTTGGAGCCATCCCGATACCCCAAGCTCCACTGCTGCCTCCTGCCGCTCAATTACTGTCCAATCTCTGCGCGACGGCCAATGGACTGGGGCCTGTCGGCGGCAACAGGATCGAGCTGCTGGGCTCGTCTTCCGCCTCACCGAACGAGCCGATGCTTGACTCCGATGCGGCCATCGAAAGGCTGATTTCCGATATTGCGGAGTCCCGTGATCACGTACATGTCAGCTTCTACATCTGGCTGGACGATGGCAATGGCGGCAGAGTTGCCGATGCCATTGCCGCAGCAGCTCTCCGAGGCGTGGCATGCCGGGTAATGGTCGATTCTCTGGGGTCACGGTCATTCATCCGCAGCCGACGCTGGCAACAGTTGCGGGACGCCGGAGTTCGCTTGCTTGCAACGCTGGACGACATCCCTCGTATAGGTCATCTGGCGCTGGGGCGACTTGACCTGCGCAATCACCGTAAGCTGGTCGTCATCGACAATGCAATTGCCTTCTGTGGCAGTCAGAACTGCGCGGACCCTGAGTTCAGGGTGCTTGCAAAGTTCGCTCCCTGGGTAGATATCTTCCTGCGATGCGAAGGCCCTGTGGTGAGACAGGCACAATGGCTGTTTCTGAGCACTTGGATGGCCGAAACCGGCGAGGAGTTGGAGTCCCTACCGTCTCAACACCCTTTGCCGGCCTCCTTTGCCCAAGGCGCGGTGGCCCAGATGTATGGCTGCGGTCCATCAACAATTGGCGACGCCATGTCGGATTCATTTGTCGGCGCGGTGTACGCCGCACGGCGAGAACTGCTGATCACTACCCCCTACTTCGTTCCAGACGAGGCCCTCCTACGGGCACTATGCGCTGCGCCGCGCAGGGGCGTAAGAACCACGATTGTGTTTCCGAAACGCAACAACTCACTGTTGGTGGCTTACGCATGCCGCAGTACCTACTGTGACTTGCTTCAGGCAGGAGTATCCATCTACGAGTATCCGCTTGGGCTACTTCACACCAAATCACTGACGGCAGATGGGCAATTCGCATTGGTTGGATCCGCCAATTTGGATCGTCGTAGCCTGCAACTCAACTTCGAGAACAACCTCCTCATCATGGATCCACTGGCAACGTCGGCTATCACGCATCGGCAGGAAGGCTACGTACGTGTGTCTGAGCAGATAGCTCTCGAGGCGGTGGAGGCGTGGCCTTTCCATATGCGGCTTCTTCAGAATGCCATCGGCATGATGTCGCCCGTTCTCTAGAGGCGCCGGGTGATCAAGCTACGCCAGCGTCACCACAACATTCACGACCGCGGCCAGTAGTACGGTGTTGAAGGCGAAGGCCACGAGCGAATGCAGCAGGCTCACGGCTCGAATCTTCGACGAAGAAATGGAGACATCAGCCGTCTGTGCAGCGACTCCGATGATGAACGCGAAGTACAGAAAATCGCGTGCCCCAGGCGGCTTGTTCCCGGGGAAAAGCAATCCCGCGTGATAGCCACCCTGCTCACCTTCGTTCTCGCAAGTCTTATCCGATTTTCTCCAGTACATGTGCGCGTAGTGCCAAGCCATCATTGCGTGGATGGTGGCCCAGGCGAGAGGCAGCGATGCCAGGGTCAGCCCCAGTTCCAGAGGCTTGTGTTGCTTCCCGCTTACGGAGATGACCAGCCCCACCGCCAGAGCTGCCGCTGCCAGTGTAATGATGAACACCATCCACAGGGGCTCATCCCGGTGGCCTGCGTTCAGTCGGAGCCGTTCAGCGTCGTAAGTGGGGACGGAAGCCAGTGTCCTTGCCAGATAGGCAACAAAGAAAACATCCACGCCTACCACCAGGGCCAGATACGGCGCAGAGTGAACTGCCCAACCCCAGGCGAGAACCCCTGCTCCGGCGGCCAGGTAGAAGCTTGCCCTGGCATGCGAAAGCTTGATCACATTCTGGCTCCATTTGATGTCCAGCCAGCGACCTGGCGGAGATTCGACGAGGCTTGCTGGTCATTTTCCAGCGTCATTGGACCGCGATTGCGGGGATGGACGATCAACTGGCGCCTCATTCAGTCACTTTGTTTCGTAGAGTCTGGATGCGCAACTCGAACAATGGCGCTGGCCATGGCGACACCATTTGGAATTACGACCTCGTTCCCTTGCGCATCCCGAAGGGTTGTGAAACCAAGAGAGATGCCCTCCACCCGGGCTTCGATGACCCCATTGGGAGCATACACGCGGACGGTATCCCCCACGCGCATCGCCTTTGACATGAGAAGCGAAAATCCTGCAATCAGGTTACCGAGGGTGTCCTGCGCCGCCAGACCAACTACAACTGAAAGGATGCCCGCCCCCGCAAGCATCGTCGACCCGAGGGTCCTGAGCTCAGGGATAAGGTGCGCATAGAGGCCGACGGCCAGCAGGTAGATCAACCACTGTCCCAGTACGCTTGCAAACTGGAGCGTGGTCCCATCCGTAAGCCGTGCGCCGATACGACGAGCTGACCTCCTGAGAAGTGCGGCACTGATCGTGGCGAGAAGCGCGATGAGCGCCCCAATCGCCACTGCGCCTACGACAGATGACGGATCCACTAAAGCGTTGACAGTAGTCTGCATATCAACCTGCCATTGCCGCGAGTGCGCTTCTGGACGGAACAAAGAAGACGTTGCCAGTCACAGCTCTTGAGAAATCAAGAATTCGGTCGTGAAGCGGCGGCGGGTTGCCAATGAACATTCGCTCAAGCATCTGCTCGACCACCCAGAGATGTCTTGAATAGCCAATGAAGTAGGTCCCGTACTCGGCATGTGACGGCCTTGCAAAAGGCATATTGTCCCGCAGAATGTCGTGTTCGATCCCATCCTTTGTAATGGTACACAGCGTCTTGTGCGACTTCTGATCTGCCTCTGGTGCGTCTGGAAGCTCGGTGTTCGTAAATTTTCTGCGACCGATGATCTGCTCCTGGACTTCAGTACTAAGGACCTTCCAGGCCTTGAGATCGTGAAGGTACTTCTGTGTGACAACGTAGCTTCCACCCGCGTGCGCGGGATCTTCGCTTCCGACGATGGTCGCCTCGGGGAGCGCCAAACCAATTGGATTGGCAGTACCATCGACAAACTCCAGCAGATCGCGACCGTCGAAGTATCTGAATCCACTGACTTCGTCCTGCCCTGCAACTGCCCCTTCCAAGCCCTCGAAGAGCATCTGCTGGAACGCGACAATCAGATCCATTGACTTGGCGCGGATATGGAACAGGAGATCGCCTGGCGTGGAGACTGCCGCATGCGCTGCGCCTCGGATCTCCTTGAACGGACGTAGCTCAGCAGGTGGCGCGGTGCCAAGGAGCGGGCCCCATACGTTCGCGCCAATCCCGACGTTGCAGGTAAAGGTGCCGGTCACATCTCTGACGAGCACGTTCTTGATCAGATCGTCCAGGCCGCCCAGGACCGTTCGCACGGTAGATAGGGACGAGGCGTCCCGCTCAATGGTAAGAACAAGGAAGGATGCAGCAATCGACAATGGTGCGTCGATCGGTTGCGGTTCGGGGGATTGCGGCGTCGCGTAACTCATTGAACGCTCCTGGAATGGGTCACCGATCACGCATGGCCAGCAGCAACCGCCGCAATCCATGCACCTGCTCGATCAGTTGAAGCGCAACGTCCACCCCTGCCTCATTGACCTCCATTTCAAACATAAGGTCGCGAACCAAAAGTGCTCTACTGAGATCTACACGCGTGTAGATCAGTCCATCCTCACCCTGCTGTGGAGAGATCCACTCCAGCTGGACCCAATGGCTCAGCACAGCCTCCTCGACGCCGGCCTGGTCGAGGATATCCTGAACACTGACAACCTCATTCAATGCGCTCATGCTGCACCTCCTTCCCGCGGATTGAAGGACGCACCCGACTCCCAGGTCTTCACGAACTGGGCCAGCTCCACGTCCATAGGCTTCTGTAGAACAATCTTCAATCGGACGAACTCATCGCCTCGGCCACCGGAGCGCAATGGCATGCCCTGCCCTTTCAGCCGAAGCCGGGTGTTGCCATCTGAGCCAGCAGGCACGCCCACTTCGGCATGACCAGTTGGTGTCGGCACGGTAATGCGTGCGCCCAACACGGCTTCCTTCAAGGAAATGGGCACATCAATCGTGAGCGAGTCGCCCTCGGCAAGGAAGCGTGGGTCTGGTGCAATCTCCAGCTCTATGAAGGCATCGCCGTCTCCCCCCGTACCAGCACCCTTTGCGCCCTTGCCTCGAAGGCGGAGTGTTTGCCCCTGGGTGACGCCCGGTGGAATGTTCACATCCAGGGTGCCGCCATCGCCCAGGACCACGCGCTCAGCGCCTCCCTCGATGGCGCGCGCCAGGCTGATTTCGAGGTGATAGCGGAGGTCCTGGCCACGGCGGTTTGCGCGGGCATTCGACGTGCGGCGGAAGAACTCGGCGAACGGATCACCGGCTTCGGCAAAGTCCGCGTAGCCACCAAAGCCGCCGTCGCCATAGCCCGCATCGGCCTGGGCATAGTCGCGGTAGTACTCGCGGCGCGGGCGCTCCGCTCCGGTTTCGTCGATCGCCCCTTGGTCAAACAGCGCCCGCTTCTCCGGATCGATGAGCAGCCTGTAAGCATTGGCGACATCCTTGAACTTTTCTTCCGCGGCCTTGTCGCCTGGGTTCAGGTCGGGATGCAGCTTCCTGGCCAGCCTCCGGTACGCCTTCTTGATCTGATCCGTCGTGGCGTCACTGGCAACACCAAGCGTTTCGTATGGACTGCTCACTCCAACCTCCATTCGTTCATGTCATTTGAGGAATTCAGCGTGCTGGGACGGTCCTCGGCCGCCTCTGGCATCCACAGTTCAACGACGGTTCCCGCTGGCCCCGTACTCGCCACAGAGAGGTTTCCTCTATGCCGAGACGCCAACATTTGGCTGATCGATAGGCCAAGCCCGGTGCCCTGACGGTGCTTGGTCGTGAAGAAGGGCTCGAAGATCCGCTCTAGGATGTCCTGCGGGATGCCGCTACCGGTGTCGGATATCCGCAGCGCCACTCCCGGCGCACCGTGGATGTCATCCGTGTCTTCGGTGGCTAGCCCCAAGACACCGCCGCCCGGCATGGCATGGAGTGCATTGATCATAATGTTCACCAAGATCTGCTGGATTTCCCCTCTGTTGGCCCTGATGAGTCGGGTGGAATGGAATCCCTTCTCGATCATGACGGGCTGGCGCTTGGTCAGGTGCTGTACCAGCGGTAGTGTTTCCAGCAGCAGGGATGAAGGCTCCAGCAGTTCGTACTCCGCTGCGTGCTCGCTGGGTTTCGAGAACTGAAGCAGCTTCGACACGATCGTACTGATACGCTGGATCTGATCCTCGATGAGGTCGAACTCTTCCTTGCCGCCTGGTCCGGTCTCGTGGAGCACGGCTTCACGCAGCAGCTCCAGGTTTCCTTGCATCACTGCGAGCGGATTGTTGATCTCATGTGCGACACCTGCGGCGATCTCGCCAATAGTTGCCAACTTCTCTGTCACAATGAGGTGCTGCGTTGTTTCCTCCAGCTGTCGGTTGGCAAGCAGCAGTCCCGCCGTCCGCTCCTCCACCCGCGTGTTGAGCTCCTCGTTCCAGGCCATCAGCTGCCGCTCGTTGTCCTGCAGCTGGTTGAGCATCTGATCCAGCTGCGATGCCAGTCGTCCGATCTCGTCGTTGGAACCACGCGCGCCTGCGCGGGCGTTGCGATCGCCGGCCTTGACCCGCGCAATGGCCGCGTCCATTTTTTCCAGCGGCCGAAACACGCCACGGGCGATATACAGAAACAGGGGTACGGTAATTGCCGCAACCAGCAGGCAACCGAGGACTATCATTCCAATGGCGTTCCGTCGCGCGGTGGCGAATGGTTCGCCCGAAAAGCCAACGAAGAGCATGCCGACCGGCACGCCCTGACTGTCCCGAATCGGCATATAGCCTGAGACATACCAGTCATTGACCACGAAGGCCTTTGCCAACCACGTCTTGCCTTGACCAAGAACCGCTGCGGCCACTTCCGCTGACGCTCTTGTGCCGGATGCTGGGCGCCCGCCGGGTAGCTTGGCGTTCGTGCTGATGCGGGTATCGCCAAGGAAAAGGGACGCGATACCGGTACTTCCGGAGCGCATGCCATTGTCCCGATAGATCAAGTCCGTGATTTGGTCGATGAAGTGCGTGTTGTGGTTCAGCAGCGTTCCCGCGACCAGCACCCCTGGCTGCTGGCCGGGCAAGTTCACTGGAGTGGCAGCCTGGATCATCAGTGCGCGCCGTTCATATGTGCTCGGCGGCGACTGCTCTCCCGGCTCTGGCAGGCGGACGATCTCCGCACGCGCCGCCAACTGGGGCGAGAGCGCTCGCAGGTCATCCCCTTGCACCACGCCCACCTGCACGTCGGAGACACCGTTGACTGCCTTCTCAATCACTGGCCACTTGAGCAACACGGCCTTCTCCGATGACGGTTCGCTGCTGGCCAGGAGATGACCATCTCGATCAAGCAGCGCGATGAAGTCCAATGCACCCGTACGGGCTTTCGATGCAAGCAATGTGCTGAGAGCGCCCCTGTCACCACCAACTGCGCTATGAAAGCTCTCCGAGTCAGCGATGGCAGCAAGTGATGCACGGTCGTTGCTCAGCAACTGGTTCATGTACTGCCCAGCAATCTTCAGATCACTGCCGACCTTGGCGGACAGCAGTTCATCGAAACGCTTGTCCCACTTGTATATGAGCACGCCAACGATCATTGGCAGGATCACAACCATCGGAAGGATCGAGATCAACAGCAGGCGGTGGCGGACGGAGCGCACTCGTTTCATTGCGGTTCCCTACGCTGATACGTTCCAGCTGGAACATTTGCGGTCGATGGTCTTCCGCGAAATCCCAAGAATGCCGGCTGCCTGTTCGCGATCACCACCCGTTTCCCGGAGTACGGCCAGGATGTGCCGACGTTCGACCTCGGACAGAAGTCGACTGCGCGGATCAGACAGAGATTCGAGTCGTTCAAGATGCGACGGGAAGTGGCCCAGGATCAGGCTGCGCTCCACATAGTTGTGCAGTTCGCGGACATTGCCCGGCCAAGAGTAGTGCTGGAGATAGGCACGGGTTCGTTCATCGAACGGAATGGGATGTAGACCAAGCTGCAGCCCCAGTTCGCGCATGAATCCAGCCGCTAGTTCCAGTACGTCCGTCCCCCGATCGTGCAGGCGCGGTATCTGCACCTCCAGGACATTGATCCGATAGAAGAGATCGGACCGAAAGGTGCCGTCCTTCACTGCCGCGACCAGATTCTTATTGGTCGCGAAGACGAAACGGACGTCGATAGGAGTCTCGCGCTCTGCGCCGACCGGGCGTATCCGCCTATCCTCGAGCATGCGCAGAAGCTTGCCTTGGAACGCCAGTGGCAGGTCGGCGACCTCATCGAAGAACAGCGTCCCACCTTGAGCATATGACACCAAGCCTTGGCGTGATGCTTGCGCCCAGTTGAACGCCCCCTTCAGATGGCCGAACAGTTCACTGTCAATCAGCTCGGCCGGGATCGCTGCGCAGTTGATAGGAATAAAGGGGTTGGAGGCGCGCGTGGAGAGCGAATGCAACGATCGTGCCGCCACCTCCTTACCCACGCCGGACTCTCCAGTGAACAAAACACTGCTGGGCAAGGGCGCCACTTTTGCGATCAGGTCGCGAGTGGCTTGGATCACTCGCGAGCTGCCGGTGAGCTTGTCGCGCAGTGGTGAAGGCGCGCCCGATCCATGCAGTTCGTGGCGTAGAACAGCATTTTCGCGCTGCAGTCGACCGCGCTCCAGACAGCGAGACAGGGCCGCCAGCAGCTGGCTGGTTCGGAATGGCTTGAGTAGGAAATCAGCGGCGCCTGCACGGATCGCCCCGATGGCCGAGTCCAGGTCCGCGTAGGCGGTGATCAGAATGAAGTCAGCCGACGTACCCTCTCGGCGCTGCTCCTCCAGCCAGACGATGCCACTCTTCCCAGGCATCACGTTGTCGACAACGACTATATCGAAGTGGCGATCGGCCAGATGCTTCTCGGCTTCTTCAGTGTCTGCAGCCGCTTCCACAGCCTTGCATCTTGGCCGCAGGGCGCGCACCAAAAAACTGCGCATACCCGGCTCGTCGTCGACGATCAGGATTGACGAATCTGAAAGATCCGGCCAAGCGACATCGCCACCGGCGTGCTCTTCGGCTGCATGAATGGCGCTCTTGGGCGTCATATTTCCCTCGGTTCTGTATGTTCTGTATGTGCTGCGTTAAACGCTGTGTGATTTCAATCGGAGACGTGCGACGGCGCCTGCCACTTTCGTCGCCTCATCTCAGTGATCGTTCCGCACGCTCGCTGGCAAGTTCCTGTCCACCGCCACCGCTTCCGCTGCCGGCTTCGGTGTTGGCGAGCTCCAGGATCGACATCATCTCGCGCTCAACTATCTGCCGCAGCGAGTACAGTGGGAGCGCGTTGGGTGCAAGGCTGAAGGGTTCTTCCAGCTGGTGCCCGAGTGCGTCAAGACCAAAAAACGTGTAGGCCACTATCAATACTGGCAATAGCGTCCACCAACCGAGTGACCCAGCCAGTGCGAACGGCAGCATGGTGCAGAACACGATGGCGGTGCGGTGCAGGAGCAATGAGTATGAGAACGGCACCGGTGTATTGAGGATGCGCTCGCAGCCCCCTTGGATACGAGCTAGCGTGCTGAGTTGGCCGTCAAGGACAGAGTACTGGATCGAGTCGATCTTGCCGCTCCTGACGAGTTGCAGGCATCGATTTCCGATACTTTCAAGGACCGCATTTGTTGGATTGGGACCCTTTGCGGCGGCTCCGATATTGCACCAGAGGCCGATTGCGTCGGCCTCGCTGTTTCTCCGCAGCCTGGCCGTCAGGCCTGCCGTGAATCCACAGAGGCCATGAATGATCTGCGTTCGATCCTCAGGGGCTAGGGCCGCCGTCTGCCGTGCCAGCGATCTACAGGCGATGATCAGTTCTCCCCATAGATGCCTTGCTTCCCACCATCGGGAATAGCAGGCATTGTTGCGAAAGCTCATGAACACCGACAGCGCGATGCCAATCAGCGTGAACGGAACGGAGCCGAACCGGGCGAAGATACCCGGGTGCTCAAGCGACGCAAGAATGGCGATGATGCTGATCAACGCGATCAGCATCAAATGCCTCGCGATCTTCGGAAGAATCGTGCCTTTGACCGCAAAGGCAATGTCCCACATCGTCGGTTGGCGCCGCATCCTCATTTCGACGTCCTGGCGTACGTTCCTCATGTCGACCTCTTGCTCGTCAATGGGACTGCCGTAACGCCCCGCGCCGCCGAAGGGGCTTGTGGTCAGCGACATGGCCGCACTCCCCCTACGATGGCCAGGCTGGTGTGCAGGCCGGTAGCCTGGGGAGAGCTTTCGCTTGTTGACGGAATGATCATGTCAATTGAGCCACTTGGGAAGCACCAGTTGCAGGAGTAAGGTGCACTTGAGGGAACTGGATTCACTGTTCGTCCCGACACCTTTCCCCAAACCCTGCATGCGCATTGACGGACAGGGGAAGGCACGTGGAAGCGTTGGGTGTAAAGGCCTCTACCGAGAGGTTGCAAGACGGCAAGAGTGGATAAGCCTGGGCTGCCGGCTGGATCATTCGGACATTACTGTCCGGACCTGCACTGACTTCCTTTCCGTGTACCACCTGGCCCGACTCCATATGCACTACCTGCTGCCCGAAGAAGCGGATGTCCTGAGGGTCGTGACTGATCAACAACAACGGGATCCCGGTCTTGTCCAGCACCGCCTCCAATTCCTGGCGCAGATGCTGCCGAAGGTCATGATCCAGCGCGGAGAACGGTTCATCCAGCAGCAGCGCCTGCGGTTGCGTCACCAGCGCCCGCGCCAGTGCGGTGCGCTGGCGCTGCCCGCCGGAAATCTGCGAGGGCAGCAGATCGCCCACGGTGTCGATGCGGAAGGCGTGCAACCACTGCTCCACCGCATCGAAGCGCTGGCCGACCCGCGGATTCAACCAGCCCTTCTGCAGCCCGAACGCCACGTTTTGGCGCACGCTCAGGTGCGGGAACAACGCGTAATCCTGGAAAACATAACCCAACCGGCGGCGCTGCGGCGGCAGATCCACGCCGGTGGCCGCATCGAACAGGGTCTGCCCCTGCAGCCGTACATGGCCCTGCCCCGGCCGCAGCAGCCCGGCCACCGCCTTGAGGGTCAGGCTCTTGCCCGCGCCCGAGGGCCCGAACAGCACCACCTGCCGCTGCGTGCACTGCAGCGATACTTCCAACACGAAATCCTGGCCGGCCGCCTGCAGTCGTCGCTGGACTTGGAGGTCAAGCCACATCACGCAGCTCCCGGCGACATCCGCCCACCAACCGTGCGGCCAGCAGCAGGATCACGATGCAGACCACCGAGGTCAGGATCACCAGTGCATTGGCCTTGCCGTCCTGGCCGGCCTGCACGGCCTCGTAGATGGCGATCGACAGCGTCTGCGTGCGGCCGGGAATGCTGCCGGCCACCATCAGCGTCGCGCCGAATTCGCCCATCGCGCGTGCGAAGGCCAGCAGCAGGCCGGCAAGAATGCCGCGCCAGGCCAGCGGCAGCGTGATGCGGAAGAACAGCGCGGCTTCGGACACGCCGAGCGTGCGCGCGGCCTGCTCAAGCTGCCCGTCCACATTCTCGAACGCCGCGCGTGCCGGCTTGAACACCAGCGGCAGCGAAGCCACCGCCGCAGCCATTACCGCGGCCTGCCAGGTAAACACCAGGTTGATGCCGAACCACGACTGCAGCCACGCGCCGATCATGCCGTTGCGACCGATCAGCACCAGCAGGTAGTAACCCAGCACCGTCGGTGGCAGCACCATCGGCAGAGTCAACAGCGAGTCCAGCAACTCACGGCCGAGAAAGCGCCGACGCGCCAGCAGCGCACCCAACGCCACGCCCAGCACCAGATTGATCGCGGTGGCCCAGCCAGCCACCTTTAGCGACAACCCCAGCGCAGTCCAGTCCATATCCATGCCTCAGGGCATGCCGAACCCGTGCCTGGCCAGGATCGCCTGGCCCTGCGGCGAACGCACGAAGGCAGTGAAGCGCTTGGCCTCCGCCGGCTGCGTACTTGCCCTGGTCACTGCCAGCGGATAGGCGATGCGCCCCGCCACCGGCACCACGAACGCACGGCGCACCCGTTCGGGCATCGCCTTCGCATCGGTGGCATAGACGAAGCCCGCATCCACTTCACCGCGTGCCACGTAATCCAGCGACTGGCGCACGTTCTGGGTGGTGATGGCCTTGCCCTGCACTGCCGGCCACAGCCCGGCCGCGTCCAGCGCGCCCTTTGCGTAGCGGCCGACCGGCACGCTGTCCGGGTTGCCCAGCGCGATGCGCTGCACGCCATTGCCGGCCAGTTCCTGCAGCGTGCGCGGCGCAGCCTTGGCCTGCGGCGGCACCACCACCCACAACGCATTCACCGCGAACACCTCGCGGGTGCCCGAAGCCAGCAGATTCTGCTGCTGGGCCTGGTCCATCGTGGTCTCGTCCGCAGACGCAATCACATCCACCGGTGCACCGCGGCTGATCTGCTGCAGCAGCACGCCAGAGGCGGCGAAGTTGAAATCGACTTTGGTCCCCGGGTGCGCCTTCTCATAGGCCGCACCCAGTTCGCGGAAGCTCTCGGTCAGGCTCGAGGCCGCCGACACCGTCAGATCGGCCGCCCAGGCCGGCACGGTCGCCAGCAACCCCAGCAACAGCAGTCCCACTCGCTTCATTATCGGATCCTTGGTCAGTGGGGCGATCAGTTTCACCGCCAATCGTTGCCATCGCAGGCTATGCGCAGCCTGCCTCTTCCTAGCTCAGTCTTTGACAGAGGGTGCGCGACGATGCGGACCTCGTTGGCGCAGGCTGTCTCGTACATCCACGTCGAACTGAATTTGCAACAAAATGTCATCGAGGGCGATGCTGAAACCCAGGCCATCTCGACAAGGCAATCGTGCCGCCAAGGTCCGAATCGCCTCGCGGGGCAGCACCAGACGGCAGTACTCACCTGCACTGAGGACCACAGCCTGTTCCCCAGCGTGCAGCGATAGCACGACGCCCCAACCGTAGTCGCCGCCGAGCCGCGTCATGTTCTCCACCGACTCACCAACCAGCAATCGCGCTAGCTCCTCCTCATCAACGCGCAGGCGAATTGCTTGCCGTTGCAGCTGGACTTTCATGATGCGATGGACTCCAGATCGGCTGGGCTATTGCAGTTAAGAAGCAGCTTGCGTTCGTTGTCTGCCAGCGGCAGTTCGATCGCACCCAGGCGTTCCTGAACGGCGCGCAGCGAACGATGGGCTTGTGGCTTCTCGATCAGTTCCTGCAACACACGCCGGCACCTGTCATCAATCTGCAACCGCATCGGCAACGGTTCGTCCGCAAACAACGTGCAGGCTGCTGTGGGCTCAGCAAACAAGCGCTGTAGTAGCCCTGGGGTCACATTGGGCGTATCCACCGGCAACACCAAAGCAACGCTTTCGGGCATGCACATGGCCACGCTGTAGAGGCCACCCAGCGGGCCGCAGCGTGCCACGCGATCTGCAATCCCCCCGAAGGCTGGGTAGTTGCCACTCACCCATACCCGTCGGCAACCGGCCTGCCGCAGCAGGCCGCGCACGTGCTCAAGCAGGGTGCGTCCGTGCCACGGCAGCAGCGCCTTGTCGCGTCCCATGCGGGTGGACAGGCCGCCGGCCAGCACGATGCCATCAATGGGAATGTTCGTGGTCGTGCGCATGGTCATGGCCGGGTTCGCTGTCGGCATGGCACAGGCTGCAGCCCTCGCTCCACGCACTGTCGCCGTCCTCGTAGTGCTCCTGCTTCCAGATCGGGCACTGGTGCTTCACCACTTCGATCAACTGCCGGCAGGCCCTGAACGCTTCGTCACGGTGCGGGCTGCCGGCGGCCACCACCACCGCCACGTCGCCGATGCCAAGCCGGCCCTTGGCATGCGCTACATACAGTTTCAGCTTCGGACCGAACGTGGCTTCGACCTCGGCGGCCAAGCGCTTGAATTCGTTCAGCACCAGTGGCTCGAACAGGTCGTAGGTGATCCCGGTCACCCGCCGGCCCACATTCACGTCGCGCACTTTGCCGATGAACACATCGATGCCGCCGAAGCCCGGATCGGAGACCGCAGCGATGCCTTCGGCCGGATCGATCGCCGCCTGCGCGCGGTCCACTACCTTAGCGATGATCTTCTCGCTCATCGGTCAGCCTCCGCTCACCGGCGGCAGGATCGCCACCCGGCCATCGTCGGGCAGCGCATCGTGGTCACGCAGCACCTGTTGCTGGTCGGCGAATGCCGAGTAATCCAGCAGGCCGGCACGGAAATCCGGCCAATGCAGCGGCAGCAGCTCACGCAGCGCCTGGCGCAGATCGGCCACGGTGCCGCCAGCCACCTCCACCGCGATTTCGCGGCTGGCATCCAGATCGGAAAACGCACCGAACAACTGCAGATTTACCTGTCTCATCACGGCTCCTGGCTCGCCAGCTGCACCGGGTCATGATGACCCCAACCCTGCACACGCACCGGCGTGCCGGCAGGGGCCAGACCGCCCTCGCCTTCCAGCACCACCCAGGCGTTGGCCTGCAGCATGGACATCAAACGGAACGACTCCTGCCCGGCGAGCACGCGCGCACTCAGCCGGCCCTGCGCATCCACTTCCACCCGCGCCCGCGCGTGGAAGCGCAGGCCAGGGGGCGTGCGGACGTCGGCCTGCAGGGGCAACGTCAACACCGACTCCGGTGCCAGGCCCAGCAGGCGGCGCAGTACCGGCTCGACGAAGAAGCGCTGGCCCACCGCAGCCGACACCGGGTTGCCCGGCAGGCCGAAGTACAGCGCACCATTGGGCAGCACCGCGAACAGCAGCGGCTTGCCTGGGCGGATTGCCACCTTGTGGAAGATGATGATGGCTCCGCGGGCTAGCAGTGCATCGGGAACGAAATCGTAACGGCCGGCCGATACCGCGCCCGTGCTGATCAACAGCTGCGCACCCGCGTCCAGCGCTTCATCCAGCACCGCATTGAATGCGGCCACGTCGTCTCCCACCGTCCCCTGCCAAACCACCTCGGCACCGGCGGCCTGCAGGCGGCCGACCAGATACGGCCGGTTGCTGTCACGGATCTGCCCGGATTCCAGCGCCTGCGCTGCCTCGGTCACAAGTTCCTTACCGGTGGCGATCACCGCGGCCCTCGGCCGTGCCACCACCGGCACTTCACCCATGCCGATGGCATGCAGCAGGGTGCACGCGTTGATATCCAGCACCTGGCCGGCCTGCAGCACGCGCTCGCCGTCGCTCACATCCTCACCACGCAGGCGCACGTTCTGGCCGGGTTTCACCGCGCTTTTCAACGAGATGCGGGTCGGGCGGCCGCCCTCGCTGGTGAGGATCTCCACGCTCTCGACCGGCACCACGGTATCCAGCCCGACTGGCATGCGCGCGCCGGTCATGATCTCCCAGGCCCCCTCACCGCCTTCGGCACCGGCATCGCCGGCCGCCTGCCAGCCCTGAACCCCGAACTCCCGACCGGCCTCGAACGTCTCACCTCCGGCATGCAGCGCAAACCCATCCATCGCCGAATTGTCGAACGGCGGCAATGACTGATCACTATAGATGTCACTAACTAGGGTTCGGCTACCGGCACTCTCGAGCGGCAAGCGCTCAGCCGGCAGCGGTGTGGCCGCAGCCAGCATTAGCTGCAGCGCTTCGCTATAGCTGATCATGCACCCTCCCACTCGCGTTGATCGACAGATTGGAGACTAGGGAAATGTCGCCCTCCCTCTACCATCGCCAGCGCATGACCCAGCACCGGTGCCAGGATGTCCAGGCACTGCGCCGCCGCCTTCGGGCTGCCGGGCAGCGCGAACACCAGCATGTTGCCCAGCTGCACCACCTCGGCGCGGCTCAACCAGGCCATCGGTGTGTGCTGCGCGCTCAGCGCCCGCACCATCTGCGCCAGGCCATGCACGGGTCGGGCGTTCAACGAACGCAACGCCTCTGGAGTCAGGTCACGCGGACCCAGCCCGGTACCACCGGTACAGAAACATAGGCGTATTCCGTCCGCAGAGAGTGCGCGTAAGCGCCCGGTTAGCGGTAAAACACCATCGGGTAGCACTTCCGTTGCAACAACCTTGCCGCCCAACTTCTGCAATCCAACGGCCAAGGTCGGACCGGATTGATCTTCATAGACGCCTGCGCTGGCGCGATCGCTCAGCGTGATCACCGCGCAGGGCGCGCCCTCCAAGCCCTTCGGCACACGCGGGCTGAAACGCGCGCGCTCGGCCTCGTCCATGCCATCCGGGTGCAGCCAGACACCGCGCTTGCCGCCTTCCTTGAACAGCAGGCGGATGCCTTCGATGCGCAGTGCCGGTTCCACCGGCTTGCTCAGGTCGTACAGGGTCAGCAGCGCCGCGTTGACGCCGGCCAGTGCCTCCATCTCCACGCCGGTGCGCGCCTCGCTTGCGCACTCGCACCACACGCGGATCGCCTGCCGCTCCGGCACCGGTGCGCAGAACACCTGCACCAGTTCCAGCGGCAGCGGGTGGCACAGCGGCATCATCATCGAGGCCATCTTGGCGCCCTGCAGGCCGGCAATTTCGGCCATCACCAGCGCATCGCCCTTGGGAAGGCGGCGCTCGACGATCAGCGGATAGGCCACCGGACCGGCATGCAGCTCGCCCACCGCCACCGCACGGCGGCGGGTGATGCGCTTGTCGCGGACATCGGCCATGTGGAAGGCCGCGTTCAATTCCCCACTCATCGTGTTGCTCATCCTCCGATGGAGGCCAGGTGCGGGGTCAGCCCGGTCTGGCCCTGGTGCAGTCCATGCCCGGCCGCTTTCAAGCCAAGCTGGGTGGTGATGCGTGCCAGCAGCGCGTCGTGGTCCTCGTCGCGCTGCAGCAGCGGACGCAGCGGCACGCCGAACTCGCCGAACAGGCACAGCCGCAGGTCGCCCCGGGCGGTCACCCGCAGGCGGTTGCAGCCCTTGCAGAAGTCACGCGAGTACGGCGCGATGATGCCGATGCTGCCGCGATGCTCCGGGTGCACGAACTCGCGCGCCGGACCGGCGTCGGCGGCGCGCGGTCGCTCATGCCAGCCAGCGGCCAGCAGCTGCTCGATCACCACGTCGGCGCGCAGGTGGTGGCGCTGGAAATACGCTTCGTTGTCGCCGGTGCGCATCAGTTCGATGAAGCGCACGCTGTAGGGGTGGTCGCGCAGGTAGTCCATCCACTGCGGCAGCTCGTCGTCGTTCAGGCCACGCAGCAGCACCGCGTTGAGCTTGATCGCCGGCAGGCCCAGCGCCTGCGCCAGGGCCAGGCCCTGTTCGATCTCCGGCAGGCGGTCATGGCCGGTGATGGTGTGGAAACGCTCGCGTTGCAGGCTGTCCATGCTCACGTTCAGCGCAGTCAGGCCGGCCCGGTGCCAGCCCGGCAGGCGCCGCGGCAGCAGCGTGCCATTGGTGGTGATGGCCACCTTGCGGATGCCCGGCACCGCCGCCACGGTGGCGATGATCTCGTCCAGGTCCTTACGCAGGCTGGGCTCGCCACCGGTCAGGCGGATCTTGCTCATGCCCAGCGCGGCAAAGGCCCGCACCAGGCGCGCGATCTCATCCACCTGCAGGAAACGCGGGCGGCCATCGGTCTGGTAACCGTCGGGCAGGCAGTAGCTGCACCGGAAGTTACAGGCTTCGGTGAGCGACAAGCGCAGGTACGGAAAACTGCGACCAAAGCCGTCGGTGAGTTCCCGCGCAGCCTGCCCCGACCCGGCCGGGGCCGGCGCCTCTGGTACCCGGATGAGCTGGCCTGACATGTTTCCTCCTCCCGACGGCGCGTCGGAATTGTTACTGCGAAATGACCACGCGCACTGGGATCGACTTCGCTGCGGGGGTTCCGCTGATACGGTCGAAGTAGTCCAGCGGCAGCAGCGGATTGAGTTCAGGGTAGTAGCCCGCCACTGCGCCTCGTGGCATGGGATAGTCAAGCACAGTGAGACCATCGACCCGGCGGTGCACCCCATCGCTGGAGATCGTTTCCAGGCTGACCTGCCCTTCCTTGCTGATTCCGCGCGCCACACGATCCTCCAGGTTCATGAAGAGGATCATGCGGTCGTTGTACACCCCACGATAGCGATCGTTATAGCTGTAGATCGTCGTGTTGTACTGGTCATGGGAGCGCACCGTCGCCAGCCGCAGCATGGTCGGATCCTCGACCACATCATTTACCTCTAGTCCCGGGAACACCAGGATGTTGGCCTTGCCATTGGGTGTCGGCCATTCTCGACGGCGTGGCGGAATGTCCAGATGGAAGCCATGCTTCGCTTGGATCCGCTCATTGAAGCCTGTATAGATTTCGGGATAGACCGCCGCGATCAGATCGCGGACGTGGTCATAGTCATACATGCAGGCGGCCCAATCGACCCTGCTATCGGGCAGTGCGGCCATCGCCATGCGGCATACGATCTCCACCTCCGGCAGAACATGTTCGCTCACCGGCTGCAGCACGCCCCGCGAGGCGGTCACATTCGACATCGCGTCCTCGATGGTGATGAATTGCTCGCCCAATGGGGTATGGATCCATTCCGACCGCGCTACCACGGGAAGGATCAGCGCCTCCTTCCCGTGCACCAGGTGGCCACGGTTGAGCTTGGTGGCAATGCCAACAGTGAGTTCCAGATTGCGCATGGCCCGATAGGACACCTCGGTATCGGGCACGGCGTGGATGAAGTTGCCGCCCATGCCAATGAAGACCTTGGCAGTTCCCGCCAGCATCGCCTCGATTGACTCCACGACATGGTGCCCATGCTCGCGTGGTGGCTCAAAGCCGAATACTTCGCGGACCCGGTCGAGATAGCGCTGCGTCGGCTTCTCGTCGATGCCGACAGTGCGGTCGCCCTGCACGTTGGAATGCCCGCGAATGGGTGCGATACCTGCGCCAGGCTTCCCGAAGTTCCCGCGCAGCATCAACAGGTTGGCCACCTGCTGCAGTAAGCGCGAGCCCTGCTGGTGCTGGGTCAGGCCCATGCCATAGCAGATGATGGTCGCGCGGGAGCGGACGTATATCTCGGCGCAGCGCAAGATCTGCTCCTTCTTGATCCCGGACACCCGCACGATCTCGTCCCAGTCCTGCGCCATCACCTCGTCGCGCAACGCATCCAGCCCGACCGTGTGCTCGGCTAGGAATTGGTGGTCGAGCACCGTTTCCCCGGCTGCTTCCCGCTCGAACATGGCCTTCATCATGCCCTTGATCAGGGCCAGATCACCGCCAATCCGAATGTGAACGAACTCACTGGAAATCTCGGTGGAACCGAACGTCGCCATCTGCACGACGTCCTGGGGCTCGGCAAAGCGGATGAGCGCGCGCTCTGGCATTGGGTTGACCGCAACGATCGGAACCTTGCGCTTTCGTGCCTCCACCAGATTGGTCATCATTCGGGGCGAGTTCGTACCCGTGTTCTGCCCGATGACGAAGATGGCCTCCGCATGCTCGAAGTCGTCCAGCACGATGGTGCCCTTGCCGATACCGATTGCCGGCGGCAGACCGCGGCTGGTTGGCTCGTGGCACATGTTGGAGCAGTCCGGGAAGTTGTTGGTCCCGAACTCGCGAACGAAGATGGAGTACAGGAACGCAGCTTCGTTGGGTGTGCGCCCAGATGTGTAGAACTCCGCCTCATGCGGGCTCGACAAAGACCGCAGGTGACGCCCGATCGTCGCAAAAGCTTCATCCCAGCTGCATGGAACATAGTGATCGGTCGCCGCGTCATAGCGCATGGGCTCGGTTAGCCGGCCTTGCATCTCCAGCCAGTAATCGGATTGCGCCATCAGCTCCTGCACTGTGTGCTGGGCGAAGAACTCACGAGTCGCGCGATGCTTGGTCGCTTCCCATGCCAATGCCTTGGCCCCGTTCTCGCAGAACTCGAGCTTCTTGGTGTGATCAGCATCCGGGAACGCACAGCTGGGGCATTTGAATCCTCCCGGCTGGTTCATCGACAGCAAGGCCTTGGAGCCCTTGGTAATGACACTCTGCTCCATCAGAACCTTGGCTGTCGCACCTGCGGCTCCCCAGCCACCGGCGGGATGATCGTAGGCCTTGTAACGGGGGATCTTCTGCTCTGGCATGACAGGCACTCGCGGCACATGTTTTGGGAGTGAGCAAAGTTAAGCACGCATCAGATACGGCAGCTACGGACAGTGTGTCCGGCCCTACCGGACAGTCCGTCCTCGCTGCGGTCGGGCGCGCCGTAGTGGCGCGGAAAATCACATTGGCTGCCGCAAACCTCCGGAGCGTCGGTGACGGCTGAGCGCATCCATCACAAAACTTTCACATTGTGCGTCGCTAAAAATGCCTTTGAAATCAAACACCTTTGACCACTCTCACCGTCGCCCCGGCACTCCATCGGCCTGCCGTGGCCCAAGCTGTCCCATCATTTGCGCCAAATTGTCCATGCACGTGTATTCGCTGTTTTTGGCCGTAGTAGCGCGCGCGTCCTAGGGATAGTCTCTCCAGCATTGGAGCCCCACACGGATATCGTGGCGCCCTGCCCTGCCAACGGGCCGGCTGTCGCATACGCCCCGGCTCCCCAACTCGCCAGGCCACTTCATATGTTTGAGCCCAGCCCAGTCCTCGCGGGAGACATCGACGGCATCGCGCGCCGGCGGACCATTCAGTGGCGTGGTGATGTGCGTCGCTCGATCATGGACAGCGTCGCTGAAGAAGTCCCGGTGGCCATGCTCTACAACGATGTTGCGTTCTCGGTGATGATGTCCAGCCCCGCGAATCTAGAAGATTTCGCCCTCGGCTTCTCGCTGACGGAAGGACTGATTGCTGATCCGGCCCAGCTCCTAAGCGTAGAAGTCCGCCCGCGCCTGGAAGGTATGGAGCTGGCCATGACTGTGACCAGTGACGCGCCGGTCCTTGCCACTACAAACAGAGGGCGCAACCTGCCTGGCCGTAGTGGATGCGGCATCTGCGGGGCCAGCCAGCTAGAGGAGGTCATTCGCACGCCAACGCCACTTGACCATTCCGCAACCTGCTCTGCGGCTTCGGTGCGATTGGCTTTGGCCTCACTGAAGCAGGGCCAGCCGATGAATGCTGCTGCAGGCTCAACCCATGCGGCAGCTTGGGCAGACCCAGATGGCCGCATTCTGCAGGTTCGCGAAGACGTTGGCCGGCACAATGCACTCGACAAGCTGATCGGCTCCCTCGCGCGACGCTCGATATCGACAAGGGCGGGCATTCTGGTGCTATCCAGCCGCGCCAGCTATGAAATGGTCAGCAAGGCTGCCTCTGCCGGAATGGCAATCGTGGCTGCAGTATCGGCTCCGACCGCGTTGGCGATCGACCTGGCCAAAGCAGCAGGGATCTGCCTCGTTGGCTTTGCGCGCAGTGAAGGCTTCAACGTGTACTCCCACCCCAACCGTCTGTTGGAACTGGACTCCATTTCGCGTGCTCATGCATGAGCACCTAACCAGCAGGATTCCCGATCACGTCGCCCAGATTGAGGATGCCACGATGCCTCCCGAGTGCTTTGATCTATACACGAACCCAGCCCGCCCCACATTGGCGCTCTACGTGCGAAAAGGCGCCGGTCTCCCGGACCTTGCCGATCCGTCGGGCTGGTCAATCGAGGGTGAAATCTGGTCTAACGAAATTCCTCCCGGGGTTCTGAAGACCCTGGAAGCCAATGGGCACGTCTTCCAGGAGCTGGGTGCCTGAGCTGATGAGCCCGGCCTTGCAGATGCAGGGCCAAGCGATGACCGCTATGCCCGGGCACGGTAGGCCCCTGCAGTTGGCTGACGGACTTCAGCCTGTACCAACTGTGCATTTCATCGGTCGCGATGAAGTGCATGCTTCCAGCGACGTTCTGCCTCCTTTCTCCGCTCCATCGAACCCTCGAGACCTCTATGGACGCACTCATCCTGTCGCGGATCCAATTCGGCTTCCTCATCAGCTTCCACGTGCTGTTTCCGGCGTTCACCATTGGCCTGGCGAGCTGGCTGGGTTTCGTGGAGTGGCGATGGCTACGAACCCGGAACCCTGTCTGGCGCGAGCTTTTCTTCTTCTGGCAAAAGATCTTCGCAGTCTCGTTCGGAATGGGGGTGGTCAGCGGTATCGTCATGGCCTTCCAGTTCGGCACGAACTGGCCACGTCTGAGCCAGGTCGCGGGAACGGTGATCGGCCCGCTGCTGACCTACGAGGTCCTGACCGCGTTCTTCCTGGAAGCCAGCTTCCTCGGGGTGATGATGTTTGGCTGGGGCCGGGTCTCCCCGCGTCTGCACTTCCTGTCCACCTGCATGGTCGCGCTCGGAACGCTCTTCTCGACCTTCTGGATCCTGGCATCCAACAGCTGGCTGCATACGCCTGCCGGCTACGAAATGGTCAATGGCGTCGTGCATCCAGTGAACTGGGCGGAGGTGGTCTTCAATCCGTCGTTCCCGTTCCGCTTGGCGCACATGGCGTTGGGTTCCTTCATCACCACCTGCTTCGTCATTGGCGGCGTGGGTGCTTGGTACCTGCGACGCAAGGAGCACGCGGAGGCCGGCAAGAAAATGCTAAATGCAGCAGTTATCTTCGCCGCACTCATCGTCCCAATCCAAATCTTCGTCGGCGATATGCATGGTCTCAACACCCTTAAGCACCAACCAATGAAGATTGCTGCCGTTGAGGCCCATTGGCACCAGGGCCCGCCCGGCGAAGGCGTTCCGCTGGTGGTCTTCGCCGTACCCAACGAACAGCAGGAGCGAAACGACCTGGAGATTGCCATCCCGCGGGTCGGCAGCCTCATCCTGACGCACTCTCTGGACGGCACATTTGCGCCGCTGACGTCGGTGCCTCCCAGTGAACGGCCGCCGGTGCTTCCTGTCTTCTATGCATTCCGGGTCATGGTCGGACTGGGCAGCCTGATGTTACTGGTGGCCTGGCTCTCAGCACTCGCCCTGGTGCGCAGGAAGCTATTCGGGTCACCGCTGCTGTTGCGCGTATGGAACTGGATGCTCCCAAGCGGTTTCATCGCGCTGGTTGCAGGCTGGTTCGTCACTGAGATGGGACGCCAGCCTTGGATTGTCTATGGCGTTCTGCGTACCGCCGATGCGGTGGGGCCACAAACGGCTTGGATGACCGCGCTTTCGCTGGCGGTCTACATCGCAGGTTATGCATTCGTCTTCGGCTGGGGGATCTGGTATCTGGTCAAGATCCTGCGCCACGGCCCGCGTGCTCATGATGCCGGTCCGTCCCTCGAGGGTGGCGACCGCACTCCGGCGCGCCCGATCTCCGCTGCCGATCAATCCCTCTGAGGAGCGCTGACATGGACTCGATCACGTGGTTGCCCGTTGCCTGGTTCGGCGTCATCAGCTTTGGTGTTCTGATGTATGTCGTTCTGGATGGCTTTGTGCTGGGGATCGGCATTCTGGCGCCGTTTGCCGAGGACGAAGAACAGCTGGATGTCATGATGAATACCGCCTCCCCAATCTGGGACGGCAACGAAACCTGGCTGGTGCTGGAGGGCGCTGGATTGCTGGCGGCGTTCCCCAAGGCATACTCCGTGCTGCTTTCGGCGCTTTACCTGCCTGTGCTTTTGCTTCTCGTAGCGCTGGTTTTCCGCGGGGTGGCCTTTGAGTTCCGGTTCAAGGCTCATCGTTCGAAACGGCTCTGGAGCGTCGCCTTTGGCCTCGGCTCACTGCTGGCAGCGTTCTCACAGGGCGTGATCCTTGGCACGGTGGTGCAAGGCGTGCCGGTGGTGAATGACGCATACGTCGGTGGTCCCTTCCTGTGGTTCAGTCCCTTTGCCATGCTCACCGGTGCCGCACTGGTGGCTGGCTATGGCCTGCTGGGCGGTACGTGGCTGATCCTGAAGACGGAAGGACGGACCCACGCCTTGGCCAGGCGCTTGACCCGCCCGCTGGTGGTCGCGGTGATCGTGGCGATGGGGCTGGTCAGCAGCTGGCTCCCGTTCCTCGACCTGCGGTTGATGGCCCGGTGGTTCAGTGACGGAAACTTCTGGTGGCTGTCCCCTGTCCCGCTGCTCACTCTGGCCGTCGCCGTGGCCCTGTGGCGGGCCGAGAAGCGTCCGTCACATCACCTGGCACCCTTCGTGCTCAGCCTGTCGCTGTTTATTCTTGGCTATCTGGGCCTTGTGCTTGGTATGTGGCCCTATCTCCTGCCGCCGACTCTGACGCTCTGGGAGGCAGCGGCACCCGCATCCTCGCTTGGCTTCAGCTTGGTCGGTCTGTCGGTCATGCTTCCCGTTATCTTGGGCTACACCGCGTGGTCCTACCGTGTCTTCCGCGGCAAAGTCAGTGCCGAGACCAGCTATCACTGAACACGTAGCGCAGCCTGGATCGTAGGCGCTGGACAGAAAACAGCAAGGGCGCAACGGGATTCCGTTGCGCCCTTATGCTGTCTGCCGTTGGCGCGTTGAATGGTGCGCCAAATTGGTTCTACTTGTCCTTGACCTCGGTGAAGTCCGCATCCACGACGTCATCCCCGCCGCCGGCACCGTGGTCAGGACCACTGCCGCCCGCCTGTGGCTGCTCTTGCGACGTAGCCGCTGACAGAAGCGGAGCAGCCACACGCTCCAGCGCCTGCGTCTTCGACTCAATCTGGGATCTATCTTCGCCCTTCATCGCCAACTCGACGCTGGACAGTGCCGCTTCGACTTCGCCGATGACTTCGCCGCCGACCTTGCTTCCATGTTCGCGGACCGCATTGCGCACCGTATAGACCAAGGCATCGGCTTGGTTTCGGGCAGCAACCAGTTCCTGAAACTTCAGGTCATCGTCACGATGCTTCTCTGCATCGCCGACCATGCGTGCGATCTCTTCCTCGGACAGGCCCGAACCGGCCTTGATCTCGACCTTCTGTTCCTTGTTGGTCTTCTTGTCCTTGGCCGACACGTGCAGGATACCGTTGGCGTCGATGTCGAAGGACACTTCCACCTGCGGTAGGCCGCGCGGGGCCGGCTCGATGCCGGTCAGGTCAAACTTGGCCAGCGACTTGTTGAAGCGGGCCTGTTCGCGCTCGCCCTGCAGGACGTGGACAGTTACGGACGGCTGATTGTCCTCTGCGGTCGAGAAGGTTTGTGAAGCCTTGGCCGGAATGGTGGTGTTCTTCTCGATGATCTTGGTGAACACGCCGCCCATGGTCTCGATGCCCAGCGACAGCGGGGTCACGTCCAGCAACAGCACGTCCTTGACGTCACCGGCGAGCACGCCGCCCTGAATGGCCGCACCCAGCGCCACGGCTTCGTCCGGGTTGACGTCCTTGCGCGGCTCCTTGCCGAAGAACTCGGTCACCGCCTGCTGCACCTTCGGCATGCGGGTCTGGCCACCGACCAGGATCACGTCGTCGATATCGCTCGAACGCAGGCCAGCATCGTTCAGGGCGACGCGGCACGGCTCGATCGACTTCTTGATCAGGTCGTCCACCAGGGCTTCCAGCTTGGCACGGGTCAACTTGATGTTCAGGTGCTTCGGACCCGACGCATCAGCGGTAACGTACGGCAGGTTCACTTCGGTCTGCTGGGCGCTGGACAGCTCGATCTTGGCGCGTTCTGCGGCGTCCTTCAGGCGCTGCAGGGCCAGCGGATCCTTGCGCAGGTCGATGCCCTGCTCCTTATTGAACTCATCCACAAGGTAGTCAATAACCCGCTTGTCAAAGTCCTCACCGCCCAGGAAAGTGTCGCCGTTGGTGGCCAGCACTTCGAACTGCTTTTCACCGTCGACCGTGGCAATCTCGATGATCGACACGTCGAAGGTACCGCCGCCCAGGTCGTACACCACGATCTTGCGATCCTTGTTGTCGCCCTTGTCCAGGCCATAGGCCAGTGCAGCCGCGGTCGGCTCATTGATGATGCGCTTGACGTCCAGGCCGGCGATGCGGCCGGCGTCCTTGGTGGCTTGGCGCTGGCTGTCGTTGAAGTAGGCCGGCACGGTGATGACCGCCTCGGTGACCTTCTCACCGAGGAAGTCCTCGGCGGTCTTCTTCATCTTTTCCAGCACCTTGGCCGAGACTTCCTGCGGGGCCATCTTCTTGCCGTCGCTGGTAGCCACCCACGCGTCGCCATTGTCGTGGGAAATGATGCTGAATGGGACCAGACTGAGGTCCTTCTGGACCTCAGGATCCTCAAACTTACGTCCAATCAGGCGCTTTACGGCGTAGAAGGTGTTCTTCGCGTTAGTGACCGCCTGGCGCTTGGCAGCTGCGCCCACCAGGATTTCCCCTTCCTTGGTGTATGCAACGATCGACGGCGTGGTGCGATCGCCTTCTGAGTTCTCAATCACGCGGGCCTTTGTGCCCTCGATGATCGCCACGCATGAGTTGGTCGTGCCCAAATCGATACCAATGATCTTGCCCATCATCTTCACCTTGGGTTGTCTGGAACTGCAATGCCACGAGCGGTGCCGGCCCTTGTCGATATGGTCACCCCGCTCGGCTCTATCAGGTACTCCTGAAGACCAAATGCCCACCCTCATTGCCGACTTCGATGGTGTCACCGTTGACGAACGCGCCGGACAGGATCTGCTGCGCCAGCGGATTCTCCAGCTGCGACTGGATCGCGCGCTTCAGCGGCCGCGCGCCATACACCGGATCGAAGCCGACGTTGCCGAGCAGATCGAACGCCGCATCGGAGACCGCCAACTTCAGCCCGCGCTCGGCCAGGCGCTTCTCCAGCCCGCGCATCTGGATGCGTGCGATCTGCTTGATCTGCTGCTTGTCCAGCGGGTGGAACACGACGATGTCATCCAGGCGGTTGATGAACTCCGGACGGAAGTGCGCCTGCACCACGCCCATCACAGCCGCCTTCATCTGCGTGTAGGCCTCCGGGCTGTCGTCGGTGCTCATGTCCTGGATCTGATGCGAGCCCAGGTTCGAGGTCATCACGATGACGGTGTTGCGGAAGTCCACCGTGCGGCCCTGGCCGTCGGTCAGGCGGCCATCGTCCAGCACCTGCAGCAGGATGTTGAACACATCCGGATGCGCCTTCTCCACCTCATCGAGCAGGATCAGCGAATACGGGCGACGACGCACGGCCTCGGTCAGGTAACCGCCTTCCTCGTAGCCGACATAGCCCGGGGGCGCACCGATCAGGCGGGCGACGCTGTGCTTCTCCATGAACTCACTCATGTCGATGCGGATCATCGCGTCGGCACTGTCGAACAGGAACTCGGCCAGCGACTTGCACAGCTCGGTCTTGCCGACGCCGGTCGGGCCGAGGAACAGGAACGAGCCGGCCGGACGATTCGGATCGGACAGGCCGGCACGCGAGCGGCGTACCGCATCGGAGACGACCTTGATCGCCTCTTCCTGGCCGACCACACGGTTGTGCAGCACTTCTTCCATGCGCAGCAGCTTGTCGCGCTCGCCTTCGAGCATCTTGTTGACCGGGATGCCGGTCCAGCGCGAAACGACCTCGGCGATCTCCTCATCGGTCACGCGGTCCTGTACCAGCTTGAAGTCCTTGTGCTCGGCTTCCTGCGCGGCGGCCAGCTGCTTCTCCAGTTGCGGCAACAGGCCGTACTGGATTTCGCTCATCTTGGCGAAATCCTGGCGGCGCTGCGCAGCTTCCAGCTCCAGCTTGGCCTGCTCGACCTGTTCCTTGATCTTGGTGGCGCCCTGCAGCGCCGCCTTCTCCGACTTCCAGATTTCATTGAGGTCGGAGAACTCGCGCTCCAGCCCGTCGATGTCGTTCTCCAGGTCGGCCAGGCGCTGCCGCGAGGCTTCGTCCTTTTCCTTCTTCAGCATCTCGCGCTGGATCTTCAGCTGGATCACCCGGCGCTCCAGGCGGTCCAGCTCCTCCGGCTTGGAGTCGATCTCCATGCGCAGGCGTGAGGCGGCTTCGTCCATCAGGTCGATGGCCTTGTCCGGCAGCTGGCGGTCGGTGATGTAGCGGTTGGACAGCGTGGCGGCAGCCA